>JBASVF010000431.1:0-9916 GCA_049275795.1 Desulfomonilia bacterium | reverse complement strand
AAGGACCCGGACTCGAACCTTGAGTACCGGGACCAGGCGCGGGGCACGTTCAGGCCTTCGTAGGGCACCTGGCGCTCCCTGGAGAGCACGTTCCGGATGACCACGATGAGCGCGGCCGTCATGAACCAGAACCAGATGAGCGAGCCATGGGTGAAGTTGCCCACAAAGAGCCTCACCACGAGCGAGAGCTGGATGGCGCTCAAGATGTCGATGTAGATCTTGTCGTAGGCCCATACGGGGTTGAGGATGCGCTTTGCAGCCGAGGCCCCCCGGTAGACCATGTAGATGAAGGCGAACCACGTGATGCTTGCCAGCCCGAGCTCGCCCAGGATCTCGCCGTAGAGGTTGTGGGCGTAGAAGTAGTAGTGGAAGTAGTACCGCCTCGCCTCGGCGTAGCACCCGATGCCCACGCCCAGGATGGGGCGCTTGATCATCATGGAGATGCCGTTTACCAGCCCCAGGTAACGGTCTGCGATCGTCTTGCTCGACGATATGCCCTCGGTGATGGTCGACATGTGCGAGAGGTAGTCCGCGGCGGCAATCCCGAGGAAAACGAACGCGAAGGCTCCGGCGATGAGGGCTGACTTCATCCGGTTGCGCGAGAAGTACACCATGCCTGCGGCCGTGGCCATGAGGCCCAGGAACCCGCCGCGGGACTTGGATGCGTAGACCCCGAAGACCAGGAGGCAAAGCACGGCGATGGAGACGGCCTTGATAAACCCCCTGGTGTACCTGATCGCAAAGAAGACCAGCACCGGGACCACCTGGTTGAGGGTGTTGGCCAGCGCCACATGGCCGGTCGCGGCGCCGAAGCGCCCGAAGGCCACGGCGCCGTAGAGCTGCTCGTCCACGTTGCCCGAGAGGTAGTTCACCACCGGCTCGTAGGCTATCCAGGCCGTGACCAGGATAAAGGCCCACAAAAACTTCACGAGATCGCCCGAGGTCCGCACCGCAGAGACGATCATCACGTAGAACACGGTCATCTTGAGAAGAATGTACCCGCCCTCGCTCCAGGAAACGGCCGGGAACAGCGAGAAGGCCACCGAGGCCATGCCCGTGAAAAAGAGTATCCAGAGCCACGAGTTGACCGGGCTTACGCGGGGCAGAACATCGAGGAGCCCCCTGCCCGCCAGGACGATGCGCCCCATGACGAAGATCGCGGTGAGCAGCTCGAACCGGATAGCCCCGAGCACGGGGTACATGTCGCCGATCTTGGCGTTCAGGACGATGAAGTAGGCGATCACCCCATAGACCGGCCTCTTGATCGAGAGAACGAGCATGATCACGGTTGCAACGGGGATGACGATCTGTATGGATTCAGCTGATGGCAGCATGGTCTCTTTTTCTCCTGCGTTCCTGTCAAAAAAGCTCGCTACCCCGGCCGGGCCTTCACTCCAGGCGGCCCGCCGCGTCCTCCTGGGGCCGGAACATGGACACGATCCGTTCCTTCTCAGCAGTGGTGAAGAAGTTCATGAGATAGAGCACGCCCGGGAAGAGCATCACCAGCAGTACCCTCACGGCAACATTCGCGTACACGGACGAAAAGTCCACCCAGTTTGCCGCTGCGAAGATGCCCGCCGCTGCCAGGAAGATCTTTGCCATGCGCAGGAACTCGAAGTGGATGTGAAAGAACCGGTTGCTGAAGAAGTAGGTCGAGGCGGCCTTGTAGACATAGGCGATCAGCGTGGCCCAGGCCGCACCGAACATCCCGTACCTGGGGATGAGCAGGAAGTTGAGCATGAGCACCAGCACCGCGTTCGAGACGTTGATGTATGCCAGGTACTTGGTCTTCTTCTCGATGAGGATGCCCATGTTGAAGTGGTAGTGGAAGGTGAAGATCACGTTTGCCAGCACGATGATGGGCACGATGCGGTACGCCTGCCAGAAGGCCTCGTCGGCGATGATGACCAGGAAATCCCTGGTGAGCACGGCCACCCCCAGTGCCGCGAACGAGATGAAGAACAAAAAGTAGGTGAATACCCGGCCGAAGACCTGCTCGGCGTTGTGCTGATTGTAGACCTCGAGCCTGCGGGGCTGCCACACCTGGTTGAAGGGCTCGGAGATGAAGGTGCCGGGCAGGATGCCGAACCGGTAGCCCAGCGAGTAGATCCCGGCCTCGGCAATGGAGCAGTAGCCCTTGATGAAGAACCGGTCCGAGAGGTTGACGATCAGGGTGCCGAACTGCGAGGGGATCATGGGAAGGCCGAACTTGAGCATGTCGCGGATGATGCGGGGCGAGAACCTGAGCCCGGTCTTCACGAGCTGCGGCACGTTGAGCACCAGGGCCATGGCGATCGAGGTGATGAGCGTGCTCACCAGGATGCCCATGACCCCCATCTTCAGGAAGATTATGAAGTAAATGTTGAGCCCCAGCGCCAGCAGCAGCCGCAGCAGCGATAGCACCACGAACTGCACCGATTTCAGGGTTACCCTGAGATAGTTGAGCCCGATGGTGTTGATGGTCTGGAACCACAGCGCGGCAAAGGCTACGAGAAAGTACCCGTAAAGGCTCGAAGAGTCGAGGATGTAGCGGGCCATCACCGGCGAGAGGAGCGAGAGCATCCCCACGAAGACGAGCCCGAAGACGCCCAGGAATATGTACGAAGAACTCAATACCAGGTTTCGGTCGCTCTCCTCGGAGTAGTCGAAGTAGAACCGGTAGAAGGCCGACGATATTGCCGTTGCCAGGAGCACCCCCAGGATGTCCGTGCTCAGGCCCACGAGCTCCTTGATGCCGTACTCGCTGGTATCGAGGTACCGGGTGTAGATCGGCAGGAGCAGAAATCCCACGATCTTGTTGGCACCCGTGCCGATGCCGTAGATGACCGAGTGCCTGGCAAGCAGCTTCGATTCGCTTCCGACACTTAATCCCACGTGTGTGATCCCGGAGAGGACAGCTGGTCGGAGCGGCTCTCACCTCTGGTCACCGGCGACCCGGCGCAGCCTCTTCCTGCCGGATGCGGCCGGCGCGTGCAGGCGGGCCTGGTTGAAAACGCGGATCAGGTCCTTTACCTGGCGTCTCGCATCGAAGGCCGAGGTGTCGAAATCGGGACCGGCCTCTCGAGAGCCGTGGAGATAGGCGTCAAAGGCAGTATTCATCGCTCGGGCAAAGGCGCCGTAATCGCCGTGGGGCACGTGATGGGCGCGACCGTACCGGCGCAGGAGCTCCAGGGTCTCGCCCTCGGGCACGATCGCCATGATGGGGCGCCTCAGGGCCATGTACTCGAAGACCTTTGACGAGATGATCCCCCGGCTCTTCTCGTCGTCCCCGAGGATCAGCAGCAGGAGGTCGGCCCCCTTGAGCTTCCTGAAGATCTCTTCCTGGGGTATGAGCCCGCTGGTCCTGACCACCCCGCCCAGGCCCAAGCCTTCCGCCAGGGACTGGGCCCTGTCGCAGCCCATGCCGTAGAACAGGGCCTGGATATGGTCCCGCACGGAGGGGTCTTTCGTCTCCAGCCACCGCTTGAGGGCCTCGACGAAGAAGTCCGGGCTGATGGTGCCGTAGATCGAGCCGGCAAAGATGATGGTGAACCTGTCGAACCGCTCGGGCACGATGTTCTCGGACTGGGCCGGGTCGAAGCCGTTGGTGATCACCGTGAAGCGGGGGGCCAGGTGAGGGTACCTCTCCGAGAGGTCCCGCCGGTGGTGCCCGGTCACGGCCACGACCGCATCGGCCGCATTGACGATGACGCGCTCCAGCAGGCCGTGGATCCTGAGCTCGAAGCGGTACAGGTCGCTGGTGTTGAAGTTGCCCACGATGGGGTCACGCAGGTCCGCCACCCACGGCTTGCGGAAGATCTTTGCCAGGATGAGCCCGGCTATGTGCTCTGAGTGAGGAGGCGAGGAGGTGTAGATCACGTCGAAGTCCTCGCTCTTCATGAGCCTGATGCCCCGGACCACGGCAAAGGGGATCCAGAGCACCATGTGATCCGGGATGGAAAAGAGCTTCGCGATGGCGGAGAGCGTGAGGCTCTTGATCCTTCCTGCAGCCCGCACCAATGGCCCCGGATCGGTCCGCCCACCCGATGCCGCAATCCTCTGGGCCTCGCGCCTGCGGTACCGCTGGATAGCCCTCCACGGGTCGAGGATAGGGGTGCGGTATATCCGCACCTCGGCGGGCAGTCTTTTCAAGAGGGCCGGGTCCTTGTGGATGTCAGGGTACTCGCGGATGGTGATGACCACAGGCTTCCAGCCGTTTTCCGGCAGGTACCGGCAGAAGCGTATCGTGCGGTAGACCCCGGCGTGGGCGATGGGCGGAAATCCGTAGGCGATGACCAGGACCTTCCTGTCCCGGGTATTGGGTGCAGGCATGCTATCTCGTCCCTATCTTCCTGGCCGGGTATCCGGCCAGTATGGTCCCTTCCGGGTACTCCTTGCGGCCGACCACGGAGTTGGCCGAAACCACGCACCGGTCGCCTAGCACCACGCCGGGCATGATGAACACGTTTGCGCCCACCCACACGTCATTTCCTATGATCACGGGCCTGAAGGTGTAGCCTTGGGTGTATACCGGGGTCTCGGGGTCCATGAAATTGTGATTCTGGGTCCATATCTTGGTGAAGGGCCCCAGGAGCACATGGTCGCCCAGGGTGATCCCGCCGCCCGCCTGCATGTAGCAGAAGAGCCCGATGTGGGTGCTTTCGCCGCACTCGACGTTCTGCGGGTTGAGGATCACCACTCCCTGGTAGATGTTCAGGTTCCCGCCCGCCTTCCTGAACTTCCGGGAGTACCATCTGCGCCTGAGCATCACGCCCAGGTCGCCGGGAATGTTCCTCAGGAGTGAGGCTACGTACTGGTCCCTCTGACTGTGAGAGACCATGTCCCAGTACAGGTATTTCACGAAATCCATCATACCGTGCCCCGGCACGAACCGGTTTGGCGGGAGCCGGCCCGTTTGAGAAGGGATTCCACGATGATCCCCTCCAGGTCGAGCGATACGCTGAGCGGCGTTTCGAGGTTGTAGTCGTCGTCGTAGATGAAGCTGGGCTTCTCTTTGTATGCGTAGTGATGCCACACCGGCGAGAACTCGGTGATGAGAAAGCCCTTCCCGGATGGCATGAGGTCGAGATTCACCCAGGATGCCCCGAGCTCCCGCGCCAGCCGCTCCGAGAGCTCGATAGCCTCGGGCGGGATGCGGCTCCAGCGCCCGATGCCCCCGCCGTCGATGTTCACCTTCCACTGGCCGCTGGAGGCCTGGAAGCGCCAGTGCCCCTCTACCACGCGGCCGTCTCCCACCACGGTCTTGAGGTCCCGGTCCGTTGATATGAACTCCTGGGCCAGAAGCGGCGCCGAGAGGAAGGGATAGGTCATCCTGCGCGCTTTGAGCAGATTGTAGAAGAACATGCGCTTGAGCAGCATGCCCTTGAGCCAGCGCAGGGCGCCCGGGTGTACGAAATCGAGCATGGAGATCCGGTAGTACGACTCCAGCTCCTTCCTGTTCCGTACCAAAAACACGGCCCCTCCCCCGGCGCCGTAGCGGTTCTTGACCACCATGGGGTAGCCCAGCCGTTGGTGGGCGAGCTCGACCGCCCGGGCTGAGGCCAGGGGCACGGTCTCGGGAATGGGCAGCCCGCGCGACCTGAGGAAGAGGTGCTGCCGGTACTTGTCGTTGTAGAAGTGCACCAGGCAGGGGTCGGGGTATATCTCGAGGCCGGGGTTCTCACGATGGATGTGCACCAGGTTGTCGTACACCCGGTAGAGGGCCAGGGGATGGCTCGAGGAAAACTCGAAGCTCGAGTAGAACACCAGGATGTGGCAATCCGCGTAGTCGAGCTCCACCCACCCGGGGTCGTCGAAAGAGACCGTCATCACCTCGACCCCGCTCTCCTCGAGCTTTGCCTTGAACGCCTCGAAGCGCTCCTCGGAATGTACGAGCACCGCCTTTATGGTCACGGCTTACTCCCGCCCTCTTCCCTTACGGGCATCCAGGAGATCACCTTTCTGCCGCGCAGGTAGTCTGCGAACCCGAAGAGCGCTGCCAGGTTCACCACGACGAAGTAGTAGGCCGCCGAGTACCATCTCCTGGGGCTCTCTCCCGTGATCAAGGTGTAGAGCGAGATACCCGGGATGGCAGACAGGCCAAGAAAGGCCAGGAGGTACAGCCGCCTGGGTGCGAGCAGCAGCGAGGAGACGAGCATCCCGGCATAGTAGAGGCCTACCAGCCATCTGAGGACCTTGTGGGAGAGGATCTGCCAGGCGAGCAGGGGCCTGCGCCTGGGATCGACGAGCTCCGGGTGCCGGGAGAGCCCCGTGAAACCCCGGGTGACGATCCTGCGCCTTGCGTTGAACTCGCTGGCCGGGCTCGTAGTCGGCTCCTCGTAGGTTACGGCCCCGGGCTCGTACACTACGCTATGGCCCCCGGCAATGACCAGCAGCGGAGAGACGAGATCGCTTATCACGTCCTGATCGAGCGGGGTGTAGAGCTCCCTGCGGACCGCATAAAGCGGCCCGTCCACGCCCACGAGCGTGCCCAGGGCGCCCTCGGAGCGCCTGAGTACCTGCTCGTACTTCCAGTACATGCCCTGGCTCCGGGTCGTGAGGTTGCCCGGGCCGCGGGTATACACCACCCTGCCCGCCACCGCGCCCACCCGGCTGTCTGCGAAGTTGGCCACCAGTTGCTTGAGCGCGTCCCGTTCGCAGAGCGAGGCCGCGTCCATGAAGACGACGATATCGTGCGAGGCCTGGGCCACGCAGTCGTTCTGCACCGAGGTCTTGCCCCGGTTCACGGGGAACTCCATCACGCGCACGCCCCTGCCGGCATAAGACCTCGCGATCTCGGCCGTGCGGTCGGTTGCGCCGTCGACGCCCACGATGATCTCCATGAGCTCGGGCGGATAGTCGAGGGAGAGGGTGTTCTCGATCTTTGCGGCAATGGTGCGCTCCTCGTTATAGGCGGAGATGACGATCGTCACCCCGGGCGTGATCTCACGGCGGTGAAATCCCCCGCCGGCGAGCCTCGAGATCCTCGAAACCATGAGCGGGTAGATGAGGTAGACATACCCGGTGAGCACGAAGCAGAGCCAGAATACCGCTTGGAGAAATCGCGTGAGCATGGGCACCTCGCAGGAACGGTGAACAGGAGAATCTTCGCTTTTTTGCACGTAATGGTTGGGTGAGCCAGCCGGCCCCGAACCTCGATCCAGGCGGGGCCTCGGGCACGGCTAGGAGGCCCCCAGGCGGCTGTGTGCTGCATAGATCTCATTGCCGCCGTGGCTCGGGCGGACTCCGGTCGAGCAACCTCATGAGCTCTCCGGCAAACTGGGTGAGCCTTTCTTCGTCGAGCTCCCGGTTCCGACCGTGCGCCATGGAGATCCTCACCCAGAACGTGGATGGGGGCCCCGGCCCAGGACGGCCCTGAGCACCTGGTAGAGCCGGTTCAGGCAATTGCTGGGGATGACCCTGCCCCCGTGATCCACCAGTTGTACACCACCTCCATCTGCCTGGGCCTTTCCACCACCATCCGGCTGATCATGATCGGGCTGCCGCCAAGGTTTTTCTGGACCACCCCGCTCTCCCGTATGGTCCAGCCTTGGGCCGGGTAGCTCACCTCGGGCGCGTGCACCCGATCCGCGGAATCGACGTCGTGGAAGCAGGCCAGGTAGAGGACCACCGCATCCGGCCCCCGGCGGTAGGCCCTGAACACGGCCTGCCCTGCCCGGCTTGGGACCTGCGGATCGTCCGCGCCCGGCTCGATGTCCTCGCCGGTCCACTGCCCAATACGGGCGGGAACATCACAGCTGCAGATCGCTCGCGAGCACAGGACGCTCCTGAGCACGAGGGACACCCCGAGCACGCTCAGCGCAAGTACCAGGATATATATTGCATTCTTTCCCGCTCGATCCATCGGATCAGAACAGCCGCCCCGAACAGGAGGGCAAAGGAAAGACAGAAGGTCAGCATGCCCGCCATGAGGTGCGAAAGCCCGGTGACCGTGCCCGGGGCCGCGGTATAGGCCATGAGGCCGGTGAGCGTGATCCTCAGCACATTGCCCAGCACGGCCGCCGGGACGGCGAGCATGAAAAGAAGCGCCCTTTCGATATTCGAGCTGAAGAACAGGTATCCCATCAGGACGGAGAGCGCCATGACGAAAACCAGGGACCTCAGCCCCGAGCACGCGGTCGCGACCTGCATGGAGCAGTTCGGGAGATGAATGAGGATGCCGTCCTTCAGGACCGGGATGCCGAGCCAACCAAGGACGAGGGAGGACAGCCCGGTGGTGGTGAGCTGGAGCGGACTGGTGACAAGGGAATACACCTCGGAGGGAATGGGGATCATGAAGGCCAGGAACGCCGCCGGGAAGAGCATGATCCTGGTGATGCGCCTGCCCGCGGTGCACAGCAGAACGCCTGGCACGAAGACGATGAACGAGAAGCATGCCAGGGTCATGATCCGGGCCCCGGTCCCCAGCAGGTAGAGACCGGCCCAGATCGCCATGACCGGGATGCCCAGGCGGCTCGGGCACAGGGGCCGGTTCGCCACGCGGCGCCTCCTGTGCCAGGCGAGGTACAGCGAGGCCGGGATGATCAGGAAGCCGTGCCCGCAGTTCTCGTTGCTCACCCATGTGCGGGCAAGCTCGTAGAACGTGGAAGCGTAGAGCACGACCGTGAGCGCGACGATTGCTGCAAGGAGCCAGAAAGATCTCACGGCGTACGAGGTATCAGCGGTGGTCGTTGCCAGATCGAAGCTCCGCTACGGCGGGTGATGAAGCCCTTACCGGCCGACGCCACGAGATTGGAGCCCGCCCTCCACTTCAGGCATTCTAAGAGAGTTTAATAGAGGGGCCCCAGGGATTCTCAAGCAAGTCCTGGAGCGCCTCCAGGCGGATTTTGACGATCGGTTTGGATTCCCAGTTCTTACCGTTTAAGGCATGTTGACGGCCGACTGGAGGGTGCGATTTCATGAGCCGGGCGCAGCGCCCCCCGGGGTAAAAAAGATGCGGCCGGGGCATGCGGAAGCGGCTGGGTGCAGGTGTTTTGTTGGGGGAGCGGCCCTTGTGCGCCCAAGGCATGCAGGGCATGAGAGCCTGTGGACCGATAGGCGGGCTAGATCCCCAGGTAGGCCTTCCTGACCTTTTCGCTCTTGAGCAGATTCGCTGCCGTGTCTTCCATGGTCACGGAGCCGCTTTCCATCACGTAGCCCCGGTGCGCGATGCGCAGGGCCATGTTGGCGTTCTGCTCCACCAGGAAGATGGTGGTCCTGTTCTCGCGGTTGATCTTTTCGATGGTGGCGAAGATGAGCTGCACGAGCACGGGCGCGAGCCCCAGTGAGGGCTCGTCGAGCAGCAGCAGACTGGGCCTGCTCATGAGCCCCCGGGAGATGGCGAGCATCTGCTGCTCGCCGCCGCTCAAGGTGCCGCCCATCTGGTGGCGGCGCTCGGCCAGCCGGGGGAAGAGGCTGAAGATGTAGTCGATGTCCTGGGCGATGGCCTTGCGGTCCCTTCTCAGGTAGGCGCCCATGGCCAGGTTTTCCATGACCGTGAGCTGGGGAAAGATCCTCCTGCCCTCGGGCACCTGCACGATGCCCATGGAGAAGATGCGGTCCGGCGGCATCCGGTGGATGGGCGTGCCCATGAAGATGATCTCGCCGTAGCGGGGCGGCACGACCCCGGAGATGGACATCAGGGTGGTGGACTTGCCCGCGCCGTTGGCGCCGATGAGGGTTACGATCTCTCCCTCGGAGAGCTCCAACGAGACGCTCTTGAGCGCGTGGATCCCGCCGTAGTAGGTGTGGAGGTTCTTTACCTTAAGCATCGAAGGGCTCCCCGAGATAGGCCTTGATCACGTTGGGGTTTGCCGCGATCTCTGCGGGCGCGCCCTGGGCGATGAGCCTGCCGTAGTCCATCACGTAGATTCTCTGCGAGATGCTCATCACCAGCTTCATGTCGTGCTCGATGAGCAGGATCGAGATGCCCTCCTCG
>JBASVF010000430.1:0-2078 GCA_049275795.1 Desulfomonilia bacterium | reverse complement strand
TCGGGTATATGGATGAGGGGCATGTCGATGGTATTCTTACCGATGACCATCTGACAGCTTAGATCTGACCAGACAGAACTTCAGAAAGCGGACCAACTGTCAGATCGAGTCTTAGCTACTACAGATTGAGGCGAGGTGCACGGGATGCGGAACGTGCGCGCAGGCATGCCCCGTCGACGCGACCGTCACCGTGCCCGCAGCCCCGGCAGGGGATCGGTCCGACACAAAGGCCGCCATCGACGAGAACCGCTGCCTGGGCTGCGGCCTGTGCGCCAGGTCCTGCCCCGGGGGCGCGATTGCGCTCGTATCCAGGCCCGAACGGGTCCTCACCCCGGTCAACGGCATGCACCGGATAGTGGTGATGGCCATCGAGCGGGGCAAGCTGCAGAACCTTATCTTCGACAACCAGGTCCTCTTCAGCCGCCGGGCCCTCGCCGGGTTGCTGGGCGTGATCCTGAGGCTGCCGCCCGTCAAGCGGGCCCTCGCCGGCAGGCAGCTGAAGTCGAGATACCTCGAGGCCCTGATCATGATGAGAAGGAGAGATCAGGTGATTGCGAAGTGAGTCGTCACCGCGCCTGCGATGGTGCCCGGGCCGGCCCCTTTTTCGGAGGTGGGGAAACGCCCGTGGGAACGAAGGGCCCTTGCCTTTTCTTTCCCGGCGGCCTTGATTAGAGTCAAGGCAGGCTCATTGGTATTGGAGTACGAGAAAGGAAAAACAAAAGGAGGAGCTTGAAAAATGACCAAGCAGGAAGGGAGCAGGATCGAGCCCGCGAAACCCGTTCGACTCGGCGACCTGGCCGCGTACCAGGACCGTTCGGTGGTGAGCAGGGAGATCATCGGCAAGCCTTCGGGCACGGTCACGGTTTTTGCCTTTGACGCGGGCGAGGGCTTGAGCGAGCACACCGCGCCGTTCGACGCCCTGGTGCATGTCATCGAGGGAACGGCTGTCGTGCTCATAGACGGGCAGCCCCACAAGGTCGAGGCGGGCGAGATGATCGTCATGCCGGCGGGCAGACCGCACGCGCTCAAGGCTGAAACCAGGTTCAAGATGCTGCTCGTGCTGGTGAAGTAAAACGCCCGGGCGGCACGAGACACGGCAAGAACAGGAGGAAGCACATGAAATTTACCATCACACCCGGTGTGCACTGGGTCGGCAAGATAGACTGGGAGCTCAAGCGGTTCCACGGCGAAGAGTACACCACCCGGAGGGGTTCTTCCTACAACTCCTACCTGGTATGCGACGAAAAGACCGCGCTCATCGACACGGTATGGTTGCCATTTGCCAAGGAGTTCGTGAACAACCTCGAGAAGGAAGTCGATCTCGCGAAAATTGACTACGTGATCGCGAACCACGCGGAGGTCGACCACTCCGGCGCCCTGCCCGAACTCCTGCGCCGCATCCCGGAGGTCCCGGTCTACTGCACGGCAAATGGCGTGAAGTCGCTCAAGGGCCACTACCATACGGACTGGAACTTCCGGGTCGTCAAGACCGGTGACAGGCTCAGCCTCGGCAGGCGGGAGCTCGTGTTCATCGAGGCGCCCATGCTCCACTGGCCGGACAGCATGATGGCCTACCTCACCGGCGACGCCCTGCTCTTTTCCAACGACGCCTTCGGCCAGCACTATGCGAGCGAGCACATGTACAACGACCTCGTGGATCGGGCCGAACTCTTCGAGGAGGCAATCAAGTACTATGCGAACATCCTCGCGCCGTTCTCGCCCCTGGTGACCAGGAAGATCGACGAGGTGCTCGGGCTCGGCCTGCCGGTCAAGGCCATCTGCCCCAGCCACGGCGTGATCTGGCGGGACGATCCCCTGCAGATTGTACGAAAATACCAGGAATGGGCAGCCGACTACCGGGAGGACCAGATCACCATCCTCTACGACACCATGTGGAACGGCACGCGCAGGCTGGCCGAGACAATCGCCAAGGGCATCGTTGAGAGCGACCCCAACGTGAGGGTAAAGCTCTTCAACGTAGCGCGCAGCGACAAGAACGACGTGATCACCGAGGTGTTCAGGTCAAAGGCCGTGCTGCTCGGCTCTCCGACCATCAACCGGGGCATGCTCTCCTCCAT
>JBASVF010000429.1:0-8052 GCA_049275795.1 Desulfomonilia bacterium | reverse complement strand
TCCTACAATCTCCGGAGGTCGTGGAAGGCATACCGGCTCCTGCCCGTGCTGGGCCGGTGGGCCCTGCGTGCCCTGCCGCCGATGAGGGCGGCGCTGGGCGCCGGGTTCTCAAATATGTTGCCCGGCCAGAGTCGGGAAGGCTGCCCACAGGACCGCCCGTGGCCGTTAGCAGGTGGAGGCCCGGGGGCAGGGGGCCGGGGAGGGCTCGCAGAGCTCCGGGGATCATGAGCACCAAGCCCTATAGCCTTGGACTGCTTGCGCACGAAACGAGAGACACTGCTTACGACTGAAGCAAAAGAGAGGATATACCAGGGAGTAGCGATCACCCGCCTACCGTGGCTTCTAAACAGGACGGTCTTCAGAAAGGCGCATACCGTTATCACCTACCATGGCGTACGGGACAGGCCCCTGCCCATCGACGACGAGTGCTTCATCTCCAGGGACCGCTTCATCAGCCAGCTGCTCTATGCCAAGAGGCACTTCAACGTCGTGCCGCTCTCCGAGGCGGTGGAGCGGACGCAGGCCCGCGCCGACAGCGGCGGCCGACCGCTTTTGTCCATCACCTTCGACGACGGGTTCCAGAACGTGCACGACATCACCTTTCCCATCCTCAAGCGGCTGGGCCTGCCGGCAACGGTGTTCCTGGTGACCGGCCTGATCGACACGGACCGCACCATCTGGTACTGCGCGCTCAACCACGCCCTGGAACGCACCCGCATGCAGAGCTTCACCTGGCGGGGGCATCGCTACGACCTTGCCGGCCCGGGGAGCAGGTCGCTGGCCAGCCGGGGTCTGCAGGAGAGGCTTAAGAAGCTCCCGCAGAAGGACCTGGTCAGGGAAACCCGGGCCATTCTCTCGGCCCTGGGGTTCGAAGAGCACGTGAAGGTGCCGGAAGACAGCCCCTTCCGCATCCTCTCGAGCAAGGCGATCAGGGACATGCATTCGAGCGGCCTCATCGAGTTCGGGGCCCACACCCACACGCACTCGATCTTGAGCCTGCTGCCCGAGGCCGAGCAGGAGCGGGAGATCCTCTCGTCCATCAACCGGGTGTCCGAGTGCACGGGCAGGCCCTGCACGCTGTTCAGCTACCCGAACGGCGAGGAGGGCGACTTTTCGCCAGTCACGCGCATGCTGCTCGCCAGGCACCGCGTGCGCTGCTCGGTGACCATGATGAGGGGCCCGAACTACCCCGGCTCCGACCCCTACAGCTACCGCCGCTACGGCATAGAAAACGGCATGGGCATGCACCGTTTCGTGATGAACGTGCACCACATGGTGTGGGTAAAGCGGTCGCTTGCGCGGGCGGGAAGGTCAATGGCCGGGAAGGTGGGGCTCGATGCGTGCTGACGGGCGCTTCGTGAGAAGGCAGGCGCCTGAGTTCGCTTGAGAGCGCTTCAGAGGACGTTCATGGAGATCGAGGAACATTCCCGGTCAAAGGCCGTGGTCCCCGGGTCGTTGATCCGCAGATTCCGGCCGTCCGACCTGAATGCCTTCCGGCTGTTCTGGCTCGGCCAGGGGGGCGAGCGCTACGCCTCGCTCAAGGCCGAGGCCTTTGGCAGGCTCGTCAAGGGCAACCCCTTCAGCCTCACCCATGACGACTACCTGGTTCTGGAGAAGGAAGGAAGGGTGGTTGCCTACGAGGGCCTGATGCCCTTCGAGCTGAGCATCCGGGGTGCGGCGGTGCACGCGCTCGTCTACCACGACACCATGGTCGACCCTGCCTTGCGGGGAAGGGGCGTGGGAAGTGCGTTCGTGAGCTCGCACCTGAAGCGCTACCCCGTGTTTTCCCTGGCCGTGTGGATGAACGCCCCCAACGCCCGGGTGTTCGAGAAGTGCGGGTGGCGCCCAGTCGAAGGCATCCCCACCTATGCCAGGCTCTACACGTTACGGGGTCTCCTTCCCGCCCGTTTCTCCCTGGCCGAGCGCCCGGCCGGGGCGGGCCTTGCCCTGCTCTACGGGCTCGAGAGGCTGGTGCGTGGGAACCCCGGTCACAGGCTTGCCGTATACCCCGTCGAGCGCTTCGACGATCGGGCCGACGCGCTCTTCGAAGGTGTGAAGGGCTCGTTTTGCATCATCGCCCACCGGGGGGAGAAGGTGCTCAACTGGAAGTTCACGGATACCCCCTGGTCGCGGTTCGGGCGTCTGGTGTGCACGAAAGGGGACGAGATGCTGGGGTACCTGGTGTTCAAGACCCGGGACGCCGCCCGGGGCAGGAGGATTGCCACGATCTACGACTTTTTGTGCTCGCCCTGGCGCATGGATGTGTTCAGGGCGCTCATGTACCGCGCCATGGACGAGATCGAGAAGACCGGGCCGGATACCCTCGAGGTGCTCTGCACCGACGAGAGGTTCATCCGGGTGCTTAAAGGTATGGGCTTTGTACGGGCTAGGCTCAACCCCGGGGCGCTCAAGTATGCGCACGAGGGCCCGGCCGGGTTGCCTGAGGGCGCGGCCGGCGCAGGGGGCTGGTTCTATACCTTTGGAGACGGGGACCGGGTGTTCTGGGACTTCGATTAGAGGCCGCCGGGACTTCGACTGGGGGCCTCCGGCCCCTCAGATTACAGCCGGGAGTGATCATGGATAAAAAAATCCGCATTGCCTTTCTCATCGATACCATCAATTCCATCGGCGGTACCGAGAAGCAGCTCTTGAGCCTCATGGCCTCGCTCTCCAGCGAGAGGTTCGAGAAGCACCTCATCATCCTGCGGCCGCCGAATGCCTACTTTCGCCTGGACGATCCGGATGTCAACCTGCTCAAGATCGACATACCCTCGCTGGTGAGCCCGCGCTGCGCCATGGGCGTGCTGGAGCTCGCCCGGGTCTTGCGCGAGCTGCGCATCGACATCCTGCAGACCTACTTCGTGGATGCCCAGTTGGTGGGCATTGCCGCGGGCAGGCTGGCCGGGGTGAAGAAGATCGTGTGCTGCAGGCGCGACCTGGGGTTCTGGCACTCGCGGGCCCTGCTCGGCCTGCTGAGGGTGGCCGACCGGTTCGCCGACTGCTTCCAGGTGAACTCGATGGCGGTAAAGGCCCAGGTCGTCAAGGACGAGCTGGTTGATCCCGGGCGGGTGCACGTGGTCTATAACGGCATCGACCTCAAGAGCTTCTGCCGGGCCGACGGGCGCCTTCGGCCACCGGAGGCGGATGGGCATCTGCGCGTGGGCATCCTGGCCAACTTCAATCGCGCGGTCAAGCGGGTGGACGTGTTCCTCCGGGCTGCGGCCGAGACGTTCCGCCGGGTGCCGCAAGTGCGCTTCTGCATCGCCGGGGACGGGCATTTGAAAGGCGATCTCATTGCCTTGAGCCGCTCGCTCGGCATCGACGCACACGTGGACTTCCTGGGCGCCGTCACCGACATCCCGGGCATTATCAGCGGGTGGGACATCGGGGTGATTACCTCCGACTCAGAGGGCTTCTGCAACGCCATCCTCGAGTACATGGCCGCGGGCCTGCCCGTGGTGGCCACCGCCGTGGGTGGCAACCCCGAGCTCGTCGAGCACGGCGTCACCGGGTACCTCGTGCCTGCGGGCGATCACCGCGAGCTTGCCGGCAAGCTCTGCGAGCTGCTCGAAAACGACGCGCTCAGGAGCGAGATGGGCGGGCGGGGCAGGGCCGTTATCGAGCAGCGCTTCGACTGGGCAAGAGTCATCGGGTCCTGCGAGGAGTTCTATTGCGATCTGCTGGAGACAAGCCATGAAAGCGATCTGGATAACCTGGGAAAACCAGAGGAGAAACCGGGAGATCAGCAGGGCGCTTGGAATCCGCCTCTACGAGCTCAAGGAGATTGACGACATCGGCAACCCGGCCGTGAAGTACTCGACCGGTCTCCTCAAGACCTGCTGCGTGCTGGCACGGGAGCGGCCCACACTGGTGTGCTGCCAGAATCCCTCGCTCGTGCTCTCGGCCTTCCTGGTGACGATCGGGAAGGCGGCCGGCTTCAGGGTATGCGTCGACGCACACAACGTGGGGCTCTTCCCGGCCGAGGGGCGAAGCCCTTCGCTCATGAAGCTGAGCGCCTTCATCCAGCGGCAGGCCGAGATCACCCTGGTGACCAACCTGGGGATGCACGAGACGGTGCTCAAGAACCGGGGCAGGCCCTTCATCCTGCAGGACCGCATCCCGGATATCCCCAAGGGCCGGCCGCTCGATCTCATGGGCGGGTTCAACATCCTCTTCATCTGCTCATACGCGGCGGACGAGCCCTATTCGCTGGTGTTCGAGGCGGCGCGCAGCCTCGAGGCCGGCATCCATCTCTATGTCACGGGCAACTATCGCAAGCGGGGCATCGACCCGGCCGGCCTGAGAGACAACATCACCCTCACCGGCTACATCCCCGAGGAGCACTACGTTCGAATGCTGTGCTCGGTGGACGCCACCATCGATCTCACCTCTCGCGAGAACTGCCTGGTGTGCGGCGCATACGAGTCGCTCGCCGCGGAAAAGCCGCAGGTGCTCTCGGATACGCAGGCCTTGAGGAGATACTTCTGCAGGGGCGCGGTCTATGCCCCACACACGGTCCGGGGCGTGCTCGAGGCGATACGCCGGGTGGTGCGCGAGCGCGAGCGGCTCGCCCGTGAAGCCCGTGAGCTCAAGGCCCTGCGCGCAGCCCAGTGGGAGCTGAAGAGGCAAGCGCTTTCGATCCTGCTCGAGGAACTGGCAGGGGAGGGTGCCCATCCTCAGGATGCCCGGCGGGATATCGCCGCCGGCATGGCCGGCGAGGCACATCCATGAAGGAAGGCCGGACGAACGGGCTCCGCCGCATTCTCCACCTGCGCGACAGCGGCGGCTTGTTCGGTGGTGAGCGGGTCATCCTCACCCTGGCGAGGAACCTGGACCGCAGCCTCTTTGACCTCAGGCTCGTGTGCATGGACCGGGGCGACGGCAGGAGCTTGCGGCTCATGGAGGCGGCCAGGGCGTGCGGCATCGCGGTCGAGGGCCTCGATGTGCGGGGCAGGTTCGATCCAGGGGCGATCAGAGGTCTCAGGAAGCTCATCGTGGAGCGGGGCGTGGAGCTGGTGCACACCCACGACTTCAAGTCCGACTTCTATGCCCTGGCTGCCTGCAGGGGCCTGGGGGTGAAGCTCGTGTCAACGGCCCACGGCTCCACCCGCGACTCGCTTATGAAGAGGCTCTATCTCGCCTTCAACGAGCGGCTGGTCTACCGGGGCTTCGACCGGGTGATCGCGGTCTCGGAAGACCTGCGGGCCAGGCTCGCCTCCGGCCCGCTCGACCCGGGGAGGATCTGCCTGATCTCCAATGGTCTGGACCCGGGGCTGCTGGATGTGTGCGAGGACGGCTGCCGGGAGGAGCCGCTTCCAACCCGTCCGCCGGGCGCCCGGCTGTTTGCCGTGATCGGCAGGCTGTACCCGGACAAGGGGCATGTCTACTTCCTCGAGGCCTTTGCCTCGCTCGCCCGGGAGTTTCCGGACGTCTGCGGCCTGATCGTGGGCGAGGGCCCGGCCCGGGCGCATATCGAGGAGCACATCCGCTCGCTCGGCATCGAAGGCCGGGTGAGCTGCTGCGGGGTGAGAAAGGACATGAAGCGGGTCTATGCCTCGATCGACTTCCTGGTGGTGCCCTCGCTCACCGAGGGGCTTCCCTACGTGATGCTCGAGGCCATGGCCTGCGGGGTGCCGGTGGTGGCCACCTCGGTAGGAGACATACCCCTGCTCGTGCAAGATCGCGTCACCGGGTTCCTGGTCTCCCCGGGCGATGCCCCGGCCCTGGCCCAAAGGATGCGGGAGCTGCTCGTGGACGGCAAGGCGGCCCGGGCAATGGCGCGCGCGGGCAGAAGGCTCGTGCTGCGGCGATTTTCCGCCGCCGGGATGGCGAAGAAGACCGCGGAGATCTACCTCTCGCTCCTGGACGGGTGAGCGGGAGCAAACCAAAAGAACAAGGCGGGTGAACGTATGCAAGAACCGAGGATCGTGCTCATCGGATGCGGCGCGGTTGCCAGGAGATACTACGTGCCCGCGCTCAGGAGGCACCCGGGCATTGCGCGCAAGGTGTACCTGGCCGACGCCCGGAGAGAGAATGCGCTCGAGGTGCAGGCCATGCTTGGAGGGGGAGAGGTCATCGAGGACTACCGCGATGCATTCTCGAGGGCCCTGGGCGCGATCGTGATGCTGCCCAACCATCTGCACCACCGGGTGGTGATGGACTGCATCGCCGCAGGACTTCACGTGCTGAGCGAAAAGCCGCTGGCGCCAAATTCCGGCCAGGCCCGCGAGATGGTGTTTGCGGCAAAGGAGGTCGGGGTGGCCCTGTGCGTGAACAACACGCGCCGGCTCTTTCCCTCGTTCAAGGCCGTCAAGGAGGCCATCGCCTCGGGCGACCTGGGCAGGCTGAGGCGTATTGACTACATCGAGGGTGCACCCTTTGGGTGGCCGAGCGTCACCGGGTTTTACGTCGACCCTTCCGTGTCTCCCCGGGGAGTGTTGCTCGACGTGGGCGCCCACGTAGCCGACACCATGTGCTGGTGGCTCGGAGGATGCCCCGAGGTCGAGGAGATGAGAGACGACTCCTACGGCGGCCCCGAGTCGGTGGTGAGACTCCGGGCAAAAAGGAACGGCTGCGAGGTGAGCCTCTACCTGAGCCGACTGAGCGACATCCAGAGCCGCTACCGGGTGGAGGGCGACCGCGGGTGGGCCGAGGGCGGGGTATTCGACTGGAAGAGGGTGCGCATCGGTGACGCCTCGGGGATGAGGACCCTCAAGCTGGCCTGCCCGGTGCGCAACTATCCGGGCTTTGTCGGCCCCGTGCTCGACAACTTCCTGGCCGTGATAAGGAACGAGGAAAAGCCCCTGGTAACGGGTGCGGACGTGCTCGACTCGCTGGAGTTCATCGACAGGTGCTACCGGGAGAGAAAGCGCCTCGAGATGCCCTGGGACGGTCCGCTTCGCCTTGATGCCGCCTCTGCGGCTGCCGGCCCCCGAGGTAAGGACGGCGGCCGCAGGATCCTGGTGACCGGGGCCACCGGGTTCATCGGGGGCCGTGTGGTAGAGGCGGCCCACTTGGCCGGTGACGGGCTCGGGATCGTGGTCGCGGGCTTGCACAGCTATTCGACCGCGGCCAGGCTGGGCAGGCTGCCCGTAGAGGCGGTAAGGCTCGACCTCATGGACCGGGCCAGTCTCGAGCGTGCGCTCGAGGGCGTCACCCACGTTATCCACTGCGCCAAGGGCGCACCCCAGGTCACGGTGGACGGCACCGTGAACCTGCTCGAGGCCTGCCTGAAGGCAGAGGTGCACCACTTCATCCACTTGAGCAGCGCAGAAGTCTACGGCGAGGTTACGGGCGTGGTGGACGAGACCAGCCCGTATGTCTACACCGGCAACCCCTACAACCGCATGAAGATCGACTCGGAGCGGATGTGCTGGCAGTACGGCGACAGGGGCCTGCCGGTGACGATCTTTCGGCCCTCGATCGTCTATGGCCCCTTCAGCACGGGTTGGACCCTGCGATTCGCCGCCATGTTCCTGGCCGGGGAGGGCGGGGTATACGAGGATCACGGCGAGGGTACCTGCAACCTCGTGTATGTCGACGACCTGGTCAGGACCATGCTGGCCGCCCTCGACGACCCGAACGCCCAGGGGCGGGCTTTCAACGTGAACGGCCCGGAGATCGTTACCTGGAACGAGTACTTCAGGAGGCTCAACGCCTCGCTCGGCCTGCCCGAGCTCAAAGTGATCAACGCGGGCAGGGCGGGCGCGCTGGTGCGGGCCATGGAGCCGGTGCGATCGCTGGGCAGCCTGGTAAAGAGGCGCTTTCTCGGGCCGGTAAAGGCGGTTGCCGAGCGGGTGGGGCCGGTGGACGCCCTGATGCGATCGCTGGAACACGCGGCAAAGACCACGCCCTCGGCAGACGAACTCAGGCTCTTTTCTCGCCGCGTGATCTACTCCGACGCCCTGGCCCGCACCACGCTGCCCTGCTGCCCGGAAACCGGCCTCGATATGGGTCTGGCAGGCACCCGCGAGTGGGTGAGATACTTGGGGCTCATTTCCTGAAACAGCTTGAAGCAGTGGCACCCAGGGTTCAAATCCCTGCGTGCCTACC
>JBASVF010000428.1:0-17243 GCA_049275795.1 Desulfomonilia bacterium | reverse complement strand
GGAGGAACCTCATGGGGTCCACGATCCTCCACCGCGCCGTGGCATCGACCCAGATGAAGCGCTTGTCGCGGGTGGGAACCTCCTTGGGGTCGCCGTCCCACCTGAGTATCCGTTTCTCGTACCTGGTGACCTTCTGGATGAAGGGGATCTTCAGGTGCAGCCCGGCATCGACGACAGATTTGACCGGACGACCGAACTGGGTGACCACCACCTGCTCGTACTCGCCCACGGTATAGAATGTGCTCGACAGGCTCAGGATCAGGAGCAGCCCGATAAGGAAAACGATGTTCTTCAGCGACATCATTGCTCACCTCCGCTGCGGGATTCCATCTTTTCGAGATCGAGCAGGGGCAGGATGGTTTTCTGCGAGCTGTCCACGATGTAGACGTTCTTTGCCTTGGGGATGATCTCCTGGTATGTCTCGAGGTACATGCGCTTCCGGGTCACGTCCCTTGCATTGCGGTACTCGGCCAGGATGTCGGTGAATCGCGAGGCCTCGCCCTTTGCCCGGTTCACCCGCTCCGTTGCGTATCCCCGGGCTGCGTTGATGAGACGGTCGGCCTCTCCCCGGGCCTTGGGGATCTCCCGGTTGTAGGTTTCCTGTGCCTCGTTGATGAGCCGCTCCTTTTCCTGCTGGGCCTCGTTCACCTCGTTGAAGGCGTTCTTGACCGCATCCGGCGGGACCACGTTCTGCAGGCGGACGTTCACGATCCGTATCCCGCTGTTGTACTCGTCGAGGATCTTCTGGAGGTCCTCCTGGAAGATCCGGTTGATCTCGTCGCGGTTCTGCAGCACGTAGTCGAAGCTCCGGTCTCCGACGATCTGGCGGGCCACGGTCTCGCTGATGTCACGGATCGTCTGGACCGGGTCGTTGATGGAGAATAGAAATTTCCGCGGGTCCTGGCGGCGGTACTGCACGACCCACTCCATGTCGATCACGTTCAGGTCCCCGGTGAGGATCATGGACTCCTTGGCGGTCTCGGGGTCTTTCTGGAACTTCGTCCTGGAGCTGGATCCGGTGCGGAAGCCGAAGACCTCGGTCTCTACCTTGTCGGTGTGCACGTCGATCACCCTATCCACGCCGAAGGGAATCTTGAAGTGCAGCCCCTCGGACACGACCCCGGCGAACTTGCCGAACCTGAGGATCACGCCCCGATGCCCGGGCTGGATGGTATATGCCGAGATCATCACCCCGAACCCCGCGACGAGCAGGATGATCACGAAGGGCCAGAAGCCCTTGCCCCGGGTCCTGATTCCCTCGAATCGCGACCTGGCCTGTCTTATGACATCCTCGAGGTCCTTCTCGCTTCCCGGAAAGCCCCCCTGGTTATGCGGATTCCACGACATGAGAACTCCTTTCTCTGCTGGTGAAGCCCTGTTTGCCCACGAGAACTTAAACCGGGTTCAAACCGGCCTGTCAATGGGAATCGACGTTTCCTTCGCAGCCGCTGCGCCGGAATGCGCCATCCCCTTTGGCAGCCCTTTCCGGATGCAGTCACGAGCTTCTGTGATCAGGCAAGCCGAGACGCATAGCGCTCGAGTTCCGCAATCCTTTGAAAATCGTGAAGGATGGACTTTTCTTCTGTGAAAAGGATGGTTTTTCGGGTACTCTCGGGCATGATAGTATCACAGCAGGCAAAGCAGGAAAAGGGACAGGAGCTTCAAGGAGTATGATTCTTCCCATAGGAGATACGCCCAATCCCCGGAACTACATCCCATGGATGACCTGGGGCCTCATGGCCCTGAACATCATTATCTACCTGTTCATCACCATCCCCTTGAGCACGCAGGGAGTCGACCGGGGTGACCCCCTCCTGGCCGAGTACATTCGCGCCATCACTCCGCATCTGCCTTCCGGGGTTTCCATCCAGCAGGTCCTCTCCCAGATAAGCGCATACGAGCTCTTCACCTTTGTCCACGGCTACAAGCCGGGAGCCCCCGAGCTCGGTGATCTGTTCTTCAGCATGTTTCTGCACGGAGGCCTCCTGCACCTCGCCGGCAACATGCTCTTTCTGTGGATCTATGGCAACAACGTGGAACACATTCTCGGAAGGCCCGGCTTCCTGGCTACCTATCTGGCGACCGGAGCGGCTGCTACCTGGTTCTTCTCGCTGATCTCGGGCTCGTCCATGATCCCCCTGGTCGGGGCGTCAGGGGCCATCTCGGGTGTGCTGGGCGTGTACTTCCTGCTCTTTCCCCGCAACAAGGTAAAGATGCTCATCGCCCTGATCCCGTTCTACGTCGGGGTGGTGCTCATGCCCGCCAGGCTGGTCCTCGGGTTCTACCTTGTTATCGACAATCTCCTGCCCCTGCTGGTCGGTCCCCAGTCGTCCGTTGCATACGGGGCCCACATAGGAGGCTTTCTGGGCGGTCTCGCCATCGCCGCGGCCGGAGAACGCCTTTCCTGGCACTGGCCCTCGCGCCGGAGGGCACAGAGCATACCCGGCACCGAGCGTCCCCGAGAGGCGCCTTCGCAATACAGCGACATGTCCAATCTCTCCGCCGTCCGGAGCGCCCTGTCCGACAACCAGCCGGAGGTGGCCGTCGACATCCTCTCCCGGATGGACAGGTCCGAGGTCGGAGAGCTGAGCCCGCAGGAGTGCGTCATGCTGTCCCAGTGGCTCGACGACACCGGCCACCCGGTCGCGGCATCGCGCATCCTCAAGCAGTGCATCTCTACCCACCGTGGATCCCGGAGCCTGGCCGAGGCATACCTGTCTCTCGGACTCCTGCGGCTCAAGGAAGGCCAGCCCACGGCCGCATTCCAGTACCTGCTCGCCGCACTAGACCAGGACCCTCCTCCCGAGACCAGGCAAGCCATCGAGGATGCCTTGAGCCGGATAAACATCTACCGCAGCGGAAGATGATGGCTGCTCCAGTGCCCCGGTTTCTTCCCCGCACCTGAGCACTTTTTACCGGAAAGCGTGACCGGAGAGCCACACCGGCAAAATAGTTCCGGCAAATCAAGAGCATGCTCTCGAGAGCTCCTTGCGTCCCGTGGTCCTCACCCACGAGCCCCCCTTGCCGGGATGCCTGGAGAATGCTCACTCGAGGGTGCATGAACCAGAGCCATCCAGGAGTTACGATATCGATACCGCCTGCGTTCCATATGATGCAAGTTTATGACAGGCATACTCACACTGATCAATATTATCAGTGTATTACCTCATGGCCTGCATCTTGCTTGAGCCAAGAGCATGGAGATAGTACGGGAGCTGCAATACATTGTAACGAATGTACCCCATGTAACGGCGTTCATCTTTTTTCTCGTCATTTCTGCATACCTGTGCTTTCACCGAGCCTGAAGGTGCATGAATGCCGGGGGTAGGACCGGGTGATTCCCGATCCCGGGAGTTGCGCGGGCTGCTGGCGTGAGGGCCCGTCTTCCAACAAGGAGCACACCGCGCACAACCGTTTGAAGAGGCATGCGATGCTGGGAAAGAGAGACAGGCACAAACAGGACGACATCGTGGGGCTGCTGGGCAACGGGACCATCTTCGAAGGGGTCCTGAAGTTCACGGGCACGATCAGGATCGAGGGCAGCTTCACCGGAGAAGTGAACACCGACGGCATGGTCATCATCGGCGACACCGCGCGGGTCAATGCCCAGATCCATGCACGCACCATCGTCATTCACGGTGAGATGCGCGGCGAGATCGATGCGCATGAAAAGCTCGAGATCAAGACGGGCGGAAAGCTTTTCGGAAACGTGACAACCTCCTCGCTCGTCATCGAACCCGGGGTCGTATTCAACGGGCTCTGCCGGATGGTGCGCGAAAAGTCCGCGCAGTCCGGCGGCAAGAAGGCCCCCGAGCTCTCGGAACAGTCTCTCTGAGCAGCCGGTTATACCCGTCTTCCACCCAAAGATACCGCACTCAAGGGATGATGTCGTGGAGCGCCACGTAAGGGCACCCGCTTTGCTTCATCCCCTCAACCGAGCTGAAGCTCCCCGGCGCCACATGCCTCGATCCGTCGTTCCAGGCAACCACGAGGGTGACCTCCCTGCCCGCCTCAGCCTCTGCCACCTGCCAGAACCGGTAGTATCGCTCGTTATCCTGTTCTATGGGGTTGCCCGGGTCCTCGTGCCAGCCTGCCTCCAGCTCGGGCGGGTCGCCGGTGAGTCCCTGGAGCTTCAGCAGCGCCTCATGGCACATGAGAGCCGCGCGAGTGTGAACCTCCGCATACCTGTCCGAGCGTATGGCGACTACCGCTATCTTCGCCATTGCCATGAAAAGAACCATGATGACCACGAGGGCCACCATGACCTCGATGAGGGTCATTCCCCGTTTCACCGCACCACCTCCCAATCTTCGCGGTACTCCCACACTCTCACCACGCCCGAGGCAGGCAGGACCCTTATTGCCATGGAGCGATCCTTCGAGCGCAGGTAGATGGTTCCGGAATTGCAGGTCCCCATGGGAGAGAAGCTCACGCGATCGTCCACGAGGCTGATGCCGTCTTCGGGAACATCGGACTTGTTCGGCCCCGGGCGCACCGTAGAGCCGAAGGCAACCCCGTCCTCCAACCTTTCCGGCCCCAGCCTGCGCTCGTGTTCATCCATGGCCGAATCGTTGTCTTCGTCGCCGAAACAAACCCACGATCCATTGCCCGGATCGAACTGCACCCGCCATGGGAAGCCATCCTCCATGGCCAGGTCACGGGCCCGGCACAGGGTGAGGGCAATCCGGTCGGCCTGCCGTGAGAGCGTCTTCCGGGTGGAGAACGCGCCTAAGCCCGGAAGGGCCAGGGATGCGAGAACAGCCGTGATGACCAGGACAATCAGAAGCTCGAGCAGGGTTACCCCCGCGCGGCCCGAGAAGCCCTTCCTACGATCAGGTCCGACCTGTTGAGGTCGTCGAGTATTGCATTGGCCATGCATATTCCCCAGAGAATCTCCCCCTCCATGTCAAGACATCCACAGTGCATCGCATTGCAGGCGAAAATCCTTTCGCCCTGTTTCATGTACCGTTTCCCGGTGGCATACCAGGGAACCTTCACCTCGTCCGCATATCCGTACCACGGCCTGGTCGAATCGCCACAGAACGGATCCACGACCTCGAAGCTCTTGAGGTAGCGTTCGAGGTAGGGGACTACCTCTCTCAGGCGCTTGTATACCATGCCCGAGGCCCAGGAGAGCACCTCGGTCTTGGAGGCGAGCATGCTCTCCACCGGCACCTTGGTGGTCACCGAGAGGACCGCAGTGCCCTCGTCGCGTTCCAGGAGCAGCAGGAGCGGATAACGCATGTCCTCGGGAGGAGATACCACCACCAAGTCCCCCATCCCCACGGGTATCACCCTTTCATCAACGATGCAGCTCCCGTAGAATACGAAGCCTTCCACCCTTGCATGGCCGTGCGTCGACTCTGACAGGCAGTATCTCGATCGCACGCGGGTGCTGCCGAATGAAAGACCGGCCGCGTTCCCGCTTTCCTGAACCGCCTCCGCACGGTCGGCCCGCACGCATTCGCCATGGTTGTGCCTCAGATACGATGCCAGCACGCCCTTAACCAGAGCCTGGTCCATCACGTACATTCCCGAGAGCGAGGCCATCCAACGAAGATATGACAGGTAGCCCGGCTTTCCTGCCCGGCACAGGGCCTCGACCTGCTCTCTCTGCCAGGGCTCGGCTGCGGGCATCGGCCGGGATGAGGCCCGGAGAAGCACTCCCGGCCTGGTCATGGACCTTCCGAGCAGCTGCAGGTATTTTGCCGCGCTCTTCTGCTGGATCTGGGTCGAGAGATCACCGTTGACCTGTCCAGGACCGACATCGAACCTCTTGCCCGGTATGACTGCCTGGAGCCTTTTCACGGCCCGAGGCCGAAGCGAAACGGGCAGTGACGAATCCATGCCCTGAAGCAGCGGCCTGATCTCGCTGTCCCAGAAGTCCCGGGTCACCAGTACCGGGATGCCGTGCCCGGGGGAGTCCGTCTGGGCAACAGGCGCCGTGTCGGCCCACAGGCAGGAGAACCCCTTGCTCGCCAGCAGTGCGCAGGCGAAAAGCCCTGAGATGCCCTCGCCGGCGCCGACCACATCGTAATACGATTTCATAGCAGACCTTCCTGATCCATGACCGTTATCCCGTTGTCGAGCAGCAAGGCTGTCGTTACCCCGATTCCCGGGACCTTGGAGCCCTCGATCCAGACGCGCCTGGTCGCACAGGAGGGGCTGTTTTCCTTGAGCACGGCCGCACAGGCCCCCGTGATGCGTGCAATGCTGAGTGTATGCCGCGCGCCCTCGATGAACAGCGCGGTTACGTCCCGCCCCCTGGCGTCTACCAGCCTGGCCCTGCCGGCGAGCACGGCCCGCCCATCCCCGCCCGCGAACTGCGCCGGAGGCCGGGGCGTGGGCAAGCCTCCGAGCTGCTCAGGACATACGGGAACGCGAATGACCGCCTCCGGCACGATAATCCTCTCCAGTGCCTTTGCACTCCCATCGTAGCGGCACGGGATGTCGAGCAGGCATGCACTGAAGAGCACCGGCCCTTCTAGATGTTCAAGGGGGGATTGACCAGGCACGGTGATTCATCCCTTTCAAGCCCCCGGACGTAGACCTTCCTGCCGCTGATGCTCAGCCGTCCTTGTGCGAAGAGCTGTATCGCCTTGGGGTAGATCTTGTGTTCGAGGGCGAGGATCCTGTCCTTGAGTTCCTCCTCGCTGTCGTCCGGGTATACCGGGACAACGGCCTGAATGATGATGGGGCCGGTATCCACCCCGGCATCCACGAAGTGCACCGTGCACCCGGAAAAGCGCACCCCGTGCTCGATCGCCTTGCGCCTCACCCCGAGCCCGGGGAAGGACGGGAGCAGGGCCGGGTGAATGTTCATGACCCTGCCCGGGAATTCTTGCAGGAACCCGTCGGTGAGCACACGCATGAATCCTGCCAGGACCACCAGGTCCACCTCGAAGCGCCTGAGTATCTTTACCAGCTCGCGATCGTAGGCGGCACGATCGGGGAAATCACCGTGAGGAAGCACGACCGTTGGGATCGATCTGCTCCGCGCACGCTCCAGGGCATAGGCCCCGGGGACGTTGCTGATCACCACGGCCACCTGCCCGTCTATCTCGCCGCGAACGCAGGCTTCCATGATGGACTGCAGGTTGGAACCACTGCCCGATACCAGCGCCCCGATCCGGATCAAGATCTCAACTCCCCTGCTCTTCGAAGAGAACCCGCTCTTCGCCCTTCTTGAGGGACTTGACCGTGCCGATGATGGATGCGGGCTCCTTGAGCCCTTTGAGCCTGAGCATGAGATCGTCGGCGTCTTTCTCCGAGACGACCAACACCATGCCGATGCCCATGTTGAAGGTCCGGAACATCTCGGCGTCCTCGATCCTGCCCATGTCCTGGATGAGCCTGAATATGGGCGGGACGGTCCAGGACTTCTTGTCTATCACGGCGCAGCACCGCGAAGGGAGCACCCGGGGGATGTTGTCGATGAAGCCTCCACCCGTGATGTGGACGATGCCCTTGATCTCGAAGGTCCTCAGGATGTTCATGACGCTCCTGACATAGATGCGCGTGGGGGTCAGGAGCTCCTCGGCCAAGGTCTTGCCGAGATCCTCGACGTACGAGTCGATATCGAGCTTGCCGAGCTCGAAGAGGACCTTCCTCACCAGCGAATAGCCGTTGCTGTGCACCCCTGAGGAGTGGAGCCCGATGAGCACGTCCTTGGCGGATATCCTGGACCCGTCAATGATCCTGTCGCTCTCCACGATCCCGACCCCGAAGCCCGCTAGATCGTACTCGTCCTCGCGGTATATGCCGGGCATCTCGGCGGTCTCGCCCCCGATGAGAGCGCAGCCAGCCTCCTTGCACCCCCTTGCCATGCCGGAGATCAGCACCTTGCCCCGCTCGACGTTCAGTTTGCCCATGGCCATGTAATCGAGGAAAAAGAGCGGGTTGGCGCCGTCTACGATGATATCGTTGACGATCATGCCCACCAGGTCGACCCCGATGTGCTCGTGGTTATCGGCCATGAGCGCGATCTTGATCTTCGTGCCCACCCCGTCGGTGGAAGATACGAGGATAGGGTCCTTGTAGCTGCCGATATCGAGCCTGAACCGGCCGGCAAACCCTCCGATTCCACCGATCACCTCGGGACCGTGGGTGGATTTCACGATCGACTTGATGCCTTTGATCAAGAGATTCTGCTTATCGATATCAACGCCTGCCTGCTTGTAGGTCAATGACATGGGCAACTCCCTTCAAGCCATCATACCTACTATATGAACCTTTCATTAGTCAATTGCGCTTTATCGTTGCAGGGCTCAAGACCCGATACCCGGCATTTGCCGCTTCGAGCCCAGACGCCTGCGCACCCTCACTCGATACCGGTAAGTGAGACTCCTGTCCCGCTGTCTTCTTCCCGCATATGAGTGCCGCGGCAGCAGTACCGGGCGCGGCTGCCTGTTCGAGGGCGAAAAAAAAGGGATGGCGCCAGGGCATGAGACGTCCATCCCCAAAGAGGAGGTTTTGCTATGGAGCTACGTGCGTGGCGTATGGGCGTTGATCCGATCCATTCCGTATCTTCCTTTCCTAAAAGCGGCAGCACCCGCCGTTCCTTGGGCCCTGGAACCCGTAACAGCCGTTCCTTGGTCCCTGGAAACCGTAACCGCAGGGATAGGCCTCAGGGTCGACCTTCTTCACCTTCAGGATGTGATCAATCCGGGCATCTCCGAGCTGGGCGCGGAGCGACTCCATTTCCTTGTGCAGTTTCTTGACCTGTTTCTCGTCCGGGCTGGGGCTTGCTAGAAGGGCCCTCATCTGCTCCCTCTTTTCCTGGAGCCCCTTCCTGAGCTCATTGGTGCGGCTGAAATACGCGCTGTTGATCTCTCTGAGCTCCGAGAGCTGCTCGTCCGAGAGATCGCTTCCTGGAGCGCTCCAGCAGCAGCCTCCTCCCTGCCCGGCCCCGCGGCCCTGCCAGGGGCAGTATGCAAAGAGCGGCAGCGAACCCAATAACAGGACAGCGATCCCGAGAACCATGAAGCCGACTTTCTTTCCTTTTTTCATCATCTCTCTTACCTCCTTCAAGGTGCCAGGTTACCCGAATGTATCAACGACTGTGCCAACCTGCCGCTTCTCTATTCAACCCGTGATTACGATTACACAATTACCCGTTCCGTCCCTGGACGCGTTATCTGGAGCACCGGGAATTGCCCAGGAAGTGTTTAGAAGGTATACAAAGACTGGATAAGGGTGTATTGAAACTATACACCCTATCCAGAGCCTTACCTGCCGACCGTCCGGTCCGGGGCTTGCCAGGGCCCTGGCACGGGATTTGTAGAGTAGGCTTTCCTTGTAAGGACATGCAAGCGGGTGTTTGGGGAGCATGGGAGAACGGCACACCGACCAGAGTTGGATCCGCGTTTCACCCTGGGTGATCGTGGGGGCGTTCATCGTACTGGTGCCGATCTTTGCCTTCATGACCATCAAGAACGTGAGAACCCAGCAGGACAACATGGTCATGCTCATGCGTGAGAAAGGCGACGCCCTGATCCGTTCCTTCGAGGCCGGCGCGCGCACCGGCGCCATGGGGATGAACTGGGGAAGCGTCCAGATCCAGCGGCTCATCATGGAGACCGCGGAGCAGCCGGACATCCTCTACATCCTCATCACGGACAAGAACGGCACGGTCGTGGCCCACAACCAGCCCATGTTCATCGGAAGGTCTCACGGCTCAGACCTCGACCACGCCCCCATCGGCGAGCAAATCCGATCGCGGCAGCTCACCCTGCCCGACGGCAAGCCCGTGTTCGAGGTCTACCGGAGGTTCATTCCCTCCCAGGGACGCAAGGGACTCCACCCGATGCGCATGTCGCCCGAGGACTGGCTCCTGTCGCACATGTTCCCGGAGAACATCCAGCAGCCCTCCCTTACGGTCTTCGTGGGGCTCGACATGGACCCCATCATCAAGACCATGCGCGAGAGCACCAAGCAGAGCATCTTGAATGCCCTCATCCTGTTGCTCATCGGGTTTTCCGGTATCATCTCCATCATCATCGCCTACAACTACCGCATCGTGAGGGTCAGCCTTTCCCGGATCAAGGCCTTCTCGGACACCATCGTGGAGAACATTCCCGTGGGCCTGCTCTTCATCGGTGTAAGCGGCAGGATCGTCACGATCAACAATGCCTGCGAGAGGATCCTGAAGATCACGCCCCAGGACTCGGTCAACCGGACTGCTGACGAGGCCCTGCCCCCGAGCATCAGCGAGCTCTCGCACGCGGCGCTCAAGTCCTCTGACATCCTCATCCGGGAGCTCGATATCGAGGTCCAGGGCAAGAACGTGCTGCTCGAGGCGAGCGCAAGCGTGCTCAAGGACGACGACGGTAATTTCCTGGGCCGCATCATCCTCCTGCGCGACATCACCGAGATCCGACACCTGAGGAAGGAGATGCTCCGCAAGGAGCGGCTCGCCTCGATCGGCAGCCTCGCAGCCGGGGTAGCCCACGAGATCCGCAACCCCTTGAGCTCGATCAAGGGCTTTGCCACCTACTTCAGGGAACGCTACAAGGATGTCCCTCAGGACCAGCAGACCGCGGATATCATGATCAGGGAGGTTGAGCGCCTGAACCGGGTCATCGGGCAACTCCTCGAGTTCGCCCGGCCGATGAACGTCCAGCGCAGGCAAGCCGATCTCGCAGAGGTAGTCCGCCACTCCGTCGAGATGATCAGGAACCAGGCAGCCTCCCAGGGCGTTGCCATCGATCTGATGGATCCCCCGGACGGGACGGTGATCGCGTCCATCGACCAGGACCGGTTCAGCCAGGTCCTCCTCAACATCTTTCTCAACTCGCTCGAAGCTATGGAGGACGGCGGCGTTCTCACGGTATGGATCGAGCAGGACCAGGCGAACGATACCCTGATCGTGAATGTCAAGGACACCGGCTCCGGCATCCCGGGCAAGGACATGGGCAGGGTGTTCGACCCCTACTTCACCACCAAGCAGTCGGGAACAGGCCTGGGTCTGGCGATCGTGCACAAGATCATGGAGGCGCACGCCGGCCAGGTGAAGATAACCAGCAGCGAGAGCCAGGGGACGCTCGTGTCCCTGATTTTGCCGGCAAAGGATCAGTGAGATGAATTCAACGAGAGAAATTCTGGTAGTAGACGACGACCACGGGCATCGCACCATGCTCAAGACATTGCTTTCGGGCTGGGGCTATCGGATCTTCGAGGCCGACGACGGCTCCCGGGCCATCGAGTGGGTCAGGGAGCGCCCCTTCGATCTCATCCTCATGGACATCCGGATGGTCAAGGTTTCCGGGCTCGAGGCCCTGAGCGTTATCAAGGGCATCAACCCCTCCATCCCGGTGATCATCATCACCGCCTACTCTTCCGTGGAGTCGGCCATCGAGGCCATGAAGAAAGGAGCCTACGAATACCTCATGAAGCCGCTCGATTTCGAGGAGCTGCGCATGAAGATGGAACAGGCCATGGAGCACAGCAGGCTCAAGGAGGAGAATCGGATCCTGCGCGAGATCATCGGCGAGCAGTTCGACACCCGCAACATCATCGGCAAGGGGCCGGCCATGATCCGCCTCCTGGAGACCACTTCCAAGGCCGCCGCCTCGGACGCCACGGTCCTGATCACCGGCGAGAGCGGCACGGGCAAGGAGATGATCGCCGGCGCCATCCATTTCAACAGCTCCCGCAAGGACCACCCCTTCATCAAGCTCAACTGCGCGGCAATTTCCGAAGGCCTGCTCGAGTCGGAGCTCTTCGGCCACGAGAAGGGCGCCTTCACCGGCGCGGTCAGGAGGAGGGACGGCCGCTTCAGCCAGGCCCACCGTGGCACCCTGTTCCTCGACGAGATCAGCGAGATGTCCATGGCCATGCAGGCCAAGCTCCTGCGGGTGATCCAGGAGCGGGAGTTCACCCGGGTCGGCGGCGAGGAGGTCCTGACCGTGGACGTCCGGATCATCACGGCCACCAACCGCGACCTGCTCGCCGAGGTCCAGCAGGGCAATTTCCGCGAAGACCTTTACTACCGCCTGAACGTCATCAACCTCAAGGTGCCGCCGCTGAGGCAGCGCAGGGAAGACATCCCGCTCCTGGCCGAGCACTTCCTGAAGATGTTCGCAGCCAAGAACTCGAAGCCCATCAAGGGCTTTACCCCCCAGGCCATGGACCGGCTCATCAGGTACCCCTGGCCCGGCAATGTCAGGGAGATGATGAACGCGGTGGAGAGCGCGGTGGTGCTCTCCGACTCGGAGTATCTGGGGGAAGACGACTTCAGCCTGCTGCACGCCGAGCTTCCCGGGGAAGAGCCCGTCGCCGGCCTCACCGCCGGTCTGCCCCTGGAGGAGGTCGAGAAGGCCACGATCCTCAAGACCCTTCAGAGCACGGGGGGCAACAAGAGCGAGGCCGCCAGGAAGCTGGGGATCACCCGGGCCACCCTGCACAAGAAGCTCAAGAAATACCGGGTTCAGTAGAGGCGCTCAAGCTCGGGCGCGATCTCCGGATAGAGCCGGGAGAGCCTCCGGAGGAAGTCCTCCTTACCCTGGTAGTGGATGGCGTGGAGCCCCACCTCCACGGCCCGCTTCACATGCCCCTCGGTATCGTCAACGAAGAGCACCTCGTCCGGGACCAGGTGCATGACGCCCAGGACATGAAGAAAGAGCTCCTTCTCCCGCTTGGTCCTTCCCAGGCGGTAACTGTTGAACACCTGCTCGAAGTGCCGGGAGAAACCCGTGCGACGGTCAAGCTCGTCGAGCCAGTCGGTCTGGTCGCTCAGAACGGCAAGCCTGATCCCTTTGGACTTGAGAGCCTCGACGACATCGATCATCCATTTCCGCACGATGAAGCCCTTGAGGATCGTGCTCCTCAACTCCTCGTCGCTGCCCGTGATGCCGAACCTGCTCCTGAGGCTCTCCCAGAAGGAGGCCTCCGTCCCGGTCCCGGTGATGTAGCCGGTTTCGTGGATGAGCTCCCGGGCTGTTTCCTCGAACTCCTCCGCCGGCAGGCCGTTGGCCCGGGCGATCTCGTGGAGCCCGTTCTTGAACCCCTCGTCGGCGATCACCCCGCCGAAATCGAACAGGGCGGCCCGTAACACGAATCTCTTCATCTTTTCACCTCGGTGAACATGGCTCTATATCCCCAGAATAGGTCCCTTGAAAACGAAAAGCAAAGGCAGAATGATAACCAGAAAGAGCAGGGTGTTGACGACGAAAAGGTTTGAGGCCATCTCCTCGTCGAGCGTGAACAGCACAGAGGCGACCACCGAATAGATGGCCGCAGGCATGAATGACTGGAGCGTGATGACCGCCGACACCTGCTCATCGAGGCTGGCAATCGAGAGGATACCGATCGTGATCCCCGGCACTGCAGCGAACTTTATGAAAGCCAGGGCCAGGTTCTCGCGCAGGAAGCAGAAAACCTTCGAAGGGGCGAAGCTCATCCCCAGGCTCAGGTAGTAGAGCCCAACGGAGATCATCATGAGGGCATCGAGGGGAAAGTATACTTCGGGCCGGGGGAAATCCAGGGCATGGAGCACGAGTGCGGCCGCTACGGCAAGCAGCGGCAGGTTCTGGATGTCCAGGACCTGGGCCGCGATTCCTATCCCGCCCTCCCCGAGGCGGGACACATGCCTGGCATAGGAGAAGATGACCGTGAAAATGTAGATCATGAAGTAGGAGATGAAGAGAAACGACAGCCCCAGGCCGGTTTCGCCCAGGAACAAAAAACAGAGAAAGGTGCCCATGGTAAATCCGTGGTTCGCGATGGATGAGCTGATGAGAAAGGTGGCTCTCGATCTTCCCTGAAGCCCCATCGCAGGCAGCATCAGCCTGCCCAGGCCCATTCCTCCGATCACGAGCAGCAGCCCGGAGAGCGGCAGGACCGCCATTCCCCACGTAAGCTGCAAGCCCCAGATGCTCCACAGGGCGAGCAAGGGTTCGATGAGAACGAGGTTGAACCGGATGATCCTCCTGGTCAGGTCCCTTGCCGATGCGATCCGTCCGCGCAGCGCCATGCCCGCGAGAAAGGGCAGGACGATCATGAGCTGGAACAGGAAAAACCGTGCAGAAGGGCTCATGGAGCCGTCTTTTAGCCTTTTGCGGCTGTCAGGGCGCTGTCATCAGCGTGCCAGAGACGCCTCGATCTCCTCGAGCCTGGCCAGGTAGCGGGCATTGTCCTTGAGCCCGCCGATGTTCTTCATGTCTTCCTTGACCAGCATCAGGTGAGGCCTGATGTCGATGCCGTAGGGGTTCATGGTCTGTCTGTCGGCCATGTCGAGGATGAGCACGGAGTAGTACTTGACCAGCGTCCTGGTGACGGGATCACGGCGGTAGAGGTACGACTGGCCTCCGAGCGTGTTGAGAAAGAAGCCTGCATACTCGTAGAGCTGGCCGGTATTGATGTTGAGCCTTCTCTCGGCGCTTCCCTTGATGAGGTACTGGAACATCAGCGCCATGGTGGGCTCGATCCGCCCGCGCTCGTGAGAGAGAATATCCTTGAACAGGCCCACGTTCTCCCTGCCCAGCACCCGGTAGAAATGGGCCGCGTTGCTCAACAGCGAATAGAGGTCGTTCGTTTCTCCAGAGACGATGGGCGGACAGTAGGCGAGCTTCTCGATCAGGATGTCGAGCCGCTGGAGGAGACTTCCCTCGAGGTTGCGGGCACGGATGTAATCTCGTGTCTCGAGTTCGCGGCACACCGCGGCGAGCTCAGCCCTCACCTCCTCGAAGTTCATATCCGCAGGGTCACGCTGGATGGGGATCTCGGTGATGGTCACCGGAGGCCGGACCTGGCCCTCCTGCCCCAAGGCGTCCTGCCCGGGCTCCTCGGCCGGGTGCGTGGTCGTTTCGATCGTTTCCCCGGGCTCAAGGGGCTGCTCCTTGTTGAAAATGAACATATCTGCAGCGATGTATGCGGCGATGGCAACTAGAACGACAACGGCGGGCAATACCCATCTCTTCACGGCGGTCCTCCTCGGGCAGGCGAGCGCCGGGCAGCGCTCTCAGGCACACGGCCCCTGCTCTCCCATGATCTTTGAGTGTAATGATAGCGCGTCCGTGTCGGCCTCGTCAACCGGGCGAACGAAAGGGGCCCTCTCCCCGCGACCTCATGCGTGCGGCAAAGGACACACCGCCGGCCGGGCCCTGCGGGTTACGCACCGATTGGATCTATCCGGTCCTGTCCAGCTCCGAGCGTACGGCCCGGGCGATATCGCGCATGTGATAGGGCTTCTTGACATAAGACCCGGCCCCCAGCTTGAGCGCGCTCTTGACGCGGTCTGACTCGGAAAAACCGCTTACGATGATCGCCTTCTGCTTCGGGTTGATCTTCAGGATCTCGCGGTAGGTCTCCAGGCCGCCGATACCGGGTTCCATGATCATGTCCAGGAGCACGAGGTCGGCCCGGCTGTTCCTGATGTACTCGACAGCCTCTTTCCCATCCGAGGCGAGGTCCACCGTGTATCCCAGCTTCTCGAGCAATCGTGCGGCGATCTCACGCTGGTCGGCCATGTCGTCGACCACCAGGATCTTTTCCGTGCCCTTCAGGGCGTCGAGGGAATAGACCTTGTGATCCTCCGCATCCCTGCGAGTGATGGGGAAGTACAGCTCGAAGCAGGTGCCCTTTCCCACTTTGCTCTTCACGTCGATAAACCCCTGGTGGTCTTTCACCGTCGACCAGATGACCGCCATGCCCAGGCCGGTCCCGCTCCTGCCCATGACCTTCTTGGAGTAGAACGGCTCGAAGATTCGCTTGAGGTCTTCCGGCGGGATTCCTATGCCCGTGTCCTCCACGGTCAGAACTGCGTATTCGCCCTCTTCGATGAGGTCATAGCCCTGGATGAGGGAATCGACGTACCGGTTCTCGGTGCTGACCTTCAGCCTGCCTCCTTCCTCCATGGCCTCTGCGGCATTGGAGATGAGGTTCATGAGGGTCTTCGACAGATGGACCTCCGAGCCGAGGATGTTCATGAGGTCAGGATCCAGCTTCAGCTCACATTCGACCTTGGAGTGGTACTTGAGGATCCTGCTGCACTCGGGGCTCTTGAAGAAATCCCGCACCACGCTGTTCAAGTTCACCACGTTTGAAATATTCACTCCCCTTCGGGCAAGGGTGAGCAGGTCCTGCACGATGGCGGCCGCTTTCTCTCCCGAGCGCTTGATCACCTCGAGCGACTTCCTCATGGGGCTCTCCTGCGGAAGCTCCATGAGAAGGATCTCCGGATAGCTCACCACCCCGCTCAAGATATTGTTGAGATCGTGGGCGACACCCCCGGCAAGCAGGCCGATGGCCTCCATTTTCTGCGATCTCTGGAGCTGCCTCTCGAGCCTCTGCTTCTCCTCTTCGGCTTTCTTGCGTTCGGTTATGTCGTTTCCCACGCAGAGGATCTCGGTGGGGTTGCCGTCCTTGTCGCATATGGCCCTGTTGCTCCAGGAAACCCACGCTGTCTTGCCGTTCTTGAGCACACTCAATCCTTCCACGTGGTGGTAATCCCTGGCATTGGACAGCAAATCGAAAACCACCGGGGAGAGATCGTTGCCCTTGCTGTCCACGGAGGGCAGGAGAAAACCCAGGATGTTCCTGCCGATCATCTCGTGTTCCTCGTAGCCGTAGAACTTCTTTGCAAAGGTATTGACAAAGGTGATCCCCCCCTGGAGATCGAGCCTCATGATGATGCTGTTGGCGCTCTCCACGAGATCGCGGTACTTCTCTTCGCTGGCCTGGAGCCGTTCGAAGGATCGAGCGTTCATGATGCTGATCGCGATCTGGGGGGCTATGCCCATGAGGAGGTTCAGGTCGCTCTGCCTGGGCTGAGCGGAGAACCTGGTATTGTCCAGGGAGATCACCCCGAGCGATTCTTTCTCGTACACGATGGGCACGCACAGGAACGAACGCGCGCCGGAATATTCCACGAGCTTTCTGCTCCTCTCCGAAAGATCTCCCGTGATCTGGCTGACATCGTTCACCAGGTACGGCTGCTGCTGCCTGAAGGCCAGCACGAAAGGCCCCTTCGACTCCGACTTGTCCAGGTGAAGGTTGATGCTTTTGAACACACTTGTCCAAAATAGCATAAGAAGAAAAAGTTTGTGAAAATCCTCCTGGAGGGTAGAGTTGTTTTTAGCAAGAAACACCAAAACCCAGAAGGAGGATTGAGCAGATGCTACGTTGCAGCAGCCTTTTCAGTCAAGTGTTATCCCTCGTTGATCGTATGGATTTTCATAGATTGGTTCTCAAGCATGATGCCGAGCGTCATGCCAAAGGGTACAGTTCATGGTCTCATTTTGTAG
>JBASVF010000427.1:0-15855 GCA_049275795.1 Desulfomonilia bacterium | reverse complement strand
TCAGGACGATCTCCAGGGTTCCGGCGCTTCCCACGATCAAGGCCGGCTCTCCGGTCCCGGCATCCTCGAAGGTCCCTGCCATGCGCCCGATCCTGGTTCCCCCCACCACCAGGGCGCTGCCCTCTTTCCACCGGAAGGCGCTGACATTGGTCACGAGGTTTCCGAAGCGGTCGGTATGCACGATGAGGTCGCGGGACACGTCCAGGGTCACGGGATCACTGCGGGGCCTGCCGAGGCTTTCGGGCCGGGTCTTCCTGAGCAGCTCTGCCGCCACCGGGGCGAAGAGGTCCCTGCCGTGGAAGGTCCGGGAAACGGGCGTGGAGGGCCTCCAGGTGACCTCGATCACCTGCTCGGCCGGATAGATAAACGAGAACACGCCGTTGTCCGGGCCCACGAAAGCGTGCCCATCCTTGAGCACGATGAGCGCCGCCCGGGAGGTTCCCACCCCGGGATCCACGACGCACAGGTGGATGCTGCCTCTGGGGAAATGGCCGTAGGTCGTGCCGAGGAGCCAGCCCGCCTGGAGGATGCCGAAGGGTTCGACCCCGTGGGTTATGTCCACCAGCTCGACCGCATCCACCCGGGAAAGGATCGCTGCCTTGAGCTGGGCAACGTAGGCGTCGCTGAGCCCGAAGTCGGTCAGGAGCGTAACAATGGGTCTGTCCATGGTATTTCCTTACTATGCCCAGCCATGCGCGAGTCAAGGCTCTCCTTGCATCATCCCGCGTTGTACCGTATAGAAACACTATGGTTATCAGGGAAGAGAACTGCTTCTATCCCGACAGCGTCACCTACAGCGACCCGTCCAGGCATGGGTTCGTCAAGGAGGAGTTCTTCCTCGAAGACACCCTGCACGGCTGGGTCATCCAGCCCAGATCCGCAGCCGGCTCCCCGGCCACCGTGCTGCACCTGCACGGCAACGCCGAGAACATGACCTCGCACGCCACCGCGGTGCTGTTCCTGGCCGAGCTGGGCCACCGGCTCGTCACCTTCGATTACAGCGGGTACGGCAAATCCCGGGGCACGCCCTCGCTGAGGCAGATCCAGCAGGACGCACGCATCGTCCTGCGCCACCTCTTCGACCATCCCGAACTCTTCGGAGAGTCCATCTTCGCATTCGGCCAGTCCATGGGCGCCTATACCCTGGCCCGGGTCCTCCCGGACTTTCCCGGGCTTAAAGGGGCGATCCTGGAAGCGGGCCTCTACTCGTTTTACGACCTCTTCGCCCAGGCCTATCCCCAGATCCCCTGCGAGGTGCCCCGCGAGGGCTTCTCGGCCCTGGACACCCTGCCCCTGAGCACGGTGCCCGTGCTGTTCATCCACGGCACGAACGATGCGGTGGTACCTGCAGAGCACTCGGTGAAGATGCACGAGGCAGCGGCCGGGCCCAAGGAGCTCATGATCCTCGACGGCGTGGGCCACATCGACGCCATCGCCTCCCGCCACGCCCGCGAGTACATGCTGAAGGTCCATTCCTTCATCCAGGGCCATCGCTGACGCCGGGACAGCCGGGACGCTACACCCGGCTGCGTTTGATTTGACGGGAGACCGCCCCGGCATCACGGCCGGAAAGGGGCAGATCCGTCCCAAGGACCGGAGTGCCGGGCGGACCGCCGGGATTTTTCTTTCAGGATGCGCGGATTTTTTCTTGAGCAGGAACTCCCAGAAGAGTATATACTGGCCTTTAAGGGCATTTTTCCGGCAGTACCCTGTGACGCGGCTCAAAGAGGAGGTTTTTCTTTGCGGGGGGATAGCCCCCCGCTTGTGTTTCCTTCGCTGGTCACGCCTCAGATCGAGGCCGCCTTTTCCCCCTCCGGCGCCGGCTGGTCCACGGCGAAGTCGAGCTGCCCGTCCTTTACCTCCACCCGCACCCGCGAGCCGTCCATGATCCGGCCGGCTACGAGCGCCCTGCCGAGCCTGGTTTCGAGCTCGCGCTGCAGGAAGCGCTTCAGCGGCCTGGCGCCGTAGACCGGGTCGAAGCCCTCCCGGGCGATGAACTCCCGGGCGCCCTCGCTGAGGCTGAAGGTGATCTCCCGCTCGCCCAGGCGCTTCTGGAGGTCTGCCACGAGCAGGTCAACGATCTGCTCGATCTCGGGCAAGGTGAGCGCCTTGAATAGCACGATCTCGTCCACGCGGTTGAGGAACTCGGGCCTGAAGTGCATCCGCAGCTCGGCCATGACCGAGCTCCTGGCCTTTTCGCTGATCTCTCCCCTTTCCGTGATTCCCTCGATGAGCTCCTGGGAGCCGATGTTCGAGGTCATGATGATGACCGTGTTCTTGAAGTTCACGGTCCTGCCCTGGGCGTCGGTGGCCCTGCCATCGTCGAGGATCTGCAGGAGCACGTTGAACACGTCGTGGTGCGCCTTCTCGATCTCGTCGAAGAGGATCACGGAGTAGGGCTTGCGCCTGACCGCCTCGGTAAGCTGCCCGCCCTCCTCGTAGCCTACGTAGCCTGGCGGCGAGCCGATGAGCCTGGAGACCGTGTGGCGCTCCATGTACTCGCTCATGTCGATGCGCACCATGTTGTCCTCGGTGTCGAACAGGGTCTCGGCCAGGGCCTTTGCGAGCTCGGTCTTGCCCACGCCCGTGGGGCCCAGGAAGATGAACGACCCGATGGGCCGCCTGGGGTCCTTGATGCCGGCCCGGGCGCGGATGACCGCGTCGGCAACGGCCTGGACGGCCTCGTCCTGGCCCACGACCCGCTGGTGCAGGATGTCGTCGAGCCTCAGCAGCTTCTCCTTCTCACCCTCTACGAGCCGGCTCACCGGTATGCCGGTCCAGCGCGAGACGATCTCCGCGATCACGTCCTCGGTGACGCTCTCGCGCACCAGGCGATGCTCGGTGCCCGCCAACTTCCGTTCAGCCTCGGCGAGCCGCCTCTCCAGCTCGGGCAGCCTGCCGTAGCGGAGCTCGGCCGCCTTGTTGAGGTCATATTCACGCTCGGCCTTCTCGACCTGCATCCTGACCTGCTCGAGCTCCTCTCGCAGCGCCACCACGCCGTGGACGCTCCGCTTCTCTTCTTCCCAGCGCGCCTTCATGGAGTCGGAAAGCTCCTTCAGGTCGGCGAGCTCCTTCCTGAGCTCCTCCAGGCGGGCCTGGCTGGCCTTGTCTTTCTCCTTCTTGAGGGCCGCTTCCTCGATCTGGAGCTGCATGACCTTTCTCGTGATCTCGTCGAGCTCGGCCGGCATCGAATCGATCTCGGTGCGGATCATGGCGCAGGCCTCGTCGATGAGGTCGATGGCCTTGTCCGGCAGAAACCGGTCGGTGATGTAGCGGTTCGAGAGCACTGCAGCCGCCACCAGGGCGCCGTCCTGGATCTTCACCCCGTGGTGCACCTCGTAGCGTTCCTTGAGGCCTCGCAGGATCGAGATCGTATCCTCCACCGTGGGGGCGTCGACCATGACCGGCTGGAACCTGCGCTCAAGCGCCGCGTCCTTCTCGATGTACTTGCGGTACTCGTCCAAGGTGGTGGCCCCCAGGCAGTGGAGCTCTCCGCGCGCCAGCATGGGCTTGAGCATGTTGCCCGCGTCCATGGAGCCTTCGGCGCGCCCCGCTCCCACGATGTTGTGGATCTCGTCGATGAAGAGCAGGATCCTGCCCTCGCTCGCCTTGATCTCGCTCAACACCGCCTTGAGCCGCTCCTCGAACTCGCCCCGGAACTTGGCGCCCGCGACCAGTGCCCCCATGTCCAGGGCGAAGATGGTCTTGTCCTTGAGGCCCTCGGGCACGTCGCCCCGCACGATCCGCTGGGCCAGGCCCTCCACGATGGCGGTCTTGCCCACGCCCGGCTCGCCGATGAGCACCGGGTTGTTCTTGGTCTTGCGCGAGAGGATCCGGATGGTGCGCCTGATCTCGGCGTCCCTGCCGATGACCGGGTCGAGCTTGCCGAGCCTGGCCTGGGCGACCAGGTCGACCCCGTACTTCTCCAGCGCCTCGTAGGCGGCCTCGGGGTTGTCGCTGGTGACCCGCTGGTTGCCGCGGATCGCGGTGAGCGCCTGCAGCACCCGCTCGCGGGTAATGTTGAACTGTGAGAGGATCCTGCCCGCCGGGGTGCCCGGACCCTCGTCCATCATGGCAAAGAGCAGGTGCTCGACCGAGACGTACTCGTCCTTGAGCCGCGCGGCCTCTTCCTTGGCCTTCACGAGCATCCTGTTGAAGCGCTGGGTCACGTAGACCTTGCCCGCCTCTGCGCCCGGCCCGGATACCTTGGGCCTGCGGTCGAGCTCCCTGTTCACCTCACTGATCACCGGGTCGATCGCTATGTCCATCCTGGCAAAGATCCTCGGCACCAGGCCGTCGGCCTGCTCGAGCAGCGCCAGGAGCACGTGTTCGACGTCGAGCTCCACCTGGCCGAAGCGCACCGCGATGTTCTGCGCGTTCTGGATCGCCTCCTGGGTCTTCTGTGTCAGCCTGTTCACGTCCATCTATCGCTCGTCCTCCATCTGGTTTCTCGCATTACTACGATCTCAGTAGGTTGCATTGCCCGGTATTTCAAGGCTCTTTGGTTTTTCGCAGGCTCAGCACCAGGGCCGGCCGCAGTGCATATCACTCCCCTTCCTCATCTCGGATGATGGTACGGGAGGCCTGCGCTGTCGTGATCGAACGGTCATCTCCTTCACCACCGACAGGCGCCAAGCGAGCTCCGCTCCATGCTGCGCCGGCAGCGTCTGCGCAGGGGCGGGCAAAAAAAAGAAGGGACCCGCGCGCGGGCAGGTCCCCCTCAAAAAATCTCCAGCAGCCTGACAGAGGGTCAGGAGCTCTTGATCTTGATCTTCCTCTGCTCCTTCTTCTCAGTCTGCACCTTGGGCATGGTTATGTTGAGCACTCCTTTCTTGAAGGTCGCCTCTACCTTGTCCGGGTTGATCTCCACCGGAATCGGCAGCACCCGGGTGAACGACCCGTAGGAGCGCTCCATGTAATACGATTCCTTGCCCTTCTCTTCACGCTCTTCCTTCTTTTCGCCCTTCAAGGTGATGGAGTCCTTGCTCAGGTTGATTTCGATGTCCTTCTCATCCAGCCCGGGCAGCTCTGCGGTCACATACACGGCGTTCTCGTCCTCGGTCATGTCCACCTGCGGGTAGAACGTGCCCGCGGCCTCCATCTCCTCACCAAAGGGCCTCAATCCGAAGCCCTTGAAGAAATCGTCGAACAGGCGGTTCATCTCGCGCTGGAACATGTCCAGCGGATGGGCTTCCAGTTCCCTGCCTGCCGGTAATAAACCTCTTCTCCCCCATCTCCAGGGAGTCAAAGACCTCATAGCCATAACGTACCTCCTTTACTTCTTTACTTCCTATGATTTTTCCGTCCAGCTGTCATCCAGCCTGAATCTTGATCTGCCTTGGCTTCGCCTCTTCCTTTTTTGGAAGCACGATGCGCAGCACACCATTCTTCATCTTCGCCTCGATCTTTTCCGGATCGATGGGCTCATTTATGATGAATGACCTGAAATAATCACCGATTCCATACTCGGTATAGGAGAGACGGTGAGCATCGTGCTTCTCCGGAACGACCTTGGCCTCGATGGTGAGCACGTCGTTTTCCAGGGTGACGCACACGTCCTCCTCACCGGCCCCGGGCAGGTCAGCGTACAGGACCAGGCTGTCCGCATCCTCGCTGATGTCGACGTTGGGCATGTAGACCCTGCCCGTCCTGATCCGTTCCGTCACCACGTTGCCGGAGGTTTCCGCTCTCTTCACTTCACGGGATTTTTCGACCTCTGCCATGGCTCTCTCCTCCTTTTACGCAGTCTTTACGCTGATCTTCCTGGCCTTGTCGGCCTCGGCGCGGGGGAGGGTGATCCTCAAGATCCCCTTTTCGTACTTTGCCTCCACCTTCGAGCTCTCCACGTTGTAGGGGAGCTGTATGGTCCGGTAGAAATCCCCGTACCCGCGCTCCCTGCGGTGCCAGGTCTGGCCCTCGCCGAGCTCTGCCCGCTTTCTCGTTCCCTTGAGCGTCAGAACGTCACCGGTTACGGTCAGATCCACATCTTCGGGCTCAACCCCGGGAAGCTCCGAGGTGACGACCACGTCATCATCACTGGTGTACATATTGATCGGCGGGTACTTTGCAACACCGGGCCTGCCGAGACTGGAGAACAGGTTGCTCCAGTCCTTCTCGAATTGTTCGATCTCTCGAAATGGGTCCCAACTCCAGCCTATTCTACTGATTCTTGCCATGACCCTTACCTCCAGACCAATTTTTATCTCTTTATTAGGGCATGTTCTGTAATTTTCAAGGGGTTGCCGGAAGGCCCTTAAATCGTGGCCGGAGGCGGTTATGCAGCCTGCCGGCGGAAGCGGGCGAACCCCTTTGCCCGACGGCTGCCTGTCTTTCCGTTACCGTCGAACTCCAAGGGAACGTTCAATGTACGGCCTAGAGAAACATCATGAAATTATCCCTGGAAACTCTACTCTGTACAGGGATGAATTTTGGTGTTAAACAATGGGCCAACTTCTAGGAAAGAGTGCTTGTACAAGGATATGGCAGCGAAAGGAAAGATAACCATCGATCAGTGTCTGTGCAAGGCCTGCGAGCTGTGCCTTGCCGTCTGCCCCGACGAGGCCATCCGGCTTTCCAGCGGGCTCAACGACAAGGGATATCACCCGGCCGAGTTCTGCAAGGAGACGTGCAGAGGGTGCGCCCTGTGCGCGGTCATGTGCCCCGAGGTGGCCATCGAGGTGTACCGTGGATAGGAAGGTGCTCATGAAGGGCACGGACGCCCTCGGCGAGGCGGCGATCCGTGCCGGCTGCAGGTGCTACTTCGGCTACCCCATCACCCCCCAGAACGAGGTGCCCGAATACATGTCCCGGCGCATGCAGGAGGTGGGAGGGGTGTTCCTCCAGGGCGAGAGCGAGATCGCATCCATCAACATGGTGCTCGGCGCTGCGGCCAGCGGGGTACGGGCCATGACGAGCTCCTCGTCCCCTGGCATCAGCCTCAAGCAGGAGGGCCTTTCCTTCCTGGCGGCTCTCGAGCTCCCGGCCGTGATCGTGAACATCAACCGGGGCGGTCCTGGACTGGGCAACATCGCCCCGAGCCAGGGAGACTACTACCAGGCCACCCGTGGAGGGGGGCACGGCGACTACCGCATGCCCGTCTATGCCCCGGCCTCGGTGCAGGAGCTCTATGACATCACCATGAAGGCATTCGACGTCGCGGACCTCTACCGCACGCCGGTCATGATCCTGGGCGACGGCATGATGGGCCAGATCGTGGAGCCCATTTCCATGCACGAGCGCCCCGAGGTCGAGATACCTCCCAAGGATTACATCCTGGACGGCGCCGAGGGCAGGCCCTCGCGGATCATCAAGTCCCTGATCCTGGACCCGGCTGAGATGGAAGAGCACAACTGGAAGCTCAAGCGAAAGTACGACCTCATGGAGAACGACCTTCCCCTGTGGGAAGAGTTCATGACCGACGACGCCAGGCTTACCATCGTGGCCTACGGCACCGCTGCGCGCATCGCCAAGGGAGCGGTGAAACGCGCCAGGAAGGAGGGCCTCGAGGTGGGGCTGCTGCGCCCGATCACGCTCTGGCCCTTCCCCGATGAGGCTGTCAAGGCTCTTGCAAAGAAAACCAAGCTCATCCTCGTGTTCGAGATGAGTACCGGCCAGATGATCGACGACGTGCGTCTGGCTGTCGAGGGCAGGGTGCCCTGCGAGTTCTACGGCCGTCCTGGCGGGGTCGTCCCGATCCCCCAGGAGATCGCGCGCATCATAGAACGGTACTGGCTGCAGAAGGAGCTCTAGATGAAGACCGTATACACCCGTCCCTCGTGCCTGAAACCCGTGCCGAACCACTACTGCCCCGGATGCGGCCATTCCATCATCCACCGGCTCATCTGCGAGATCGTCGACGAGATGGGCATCCGCGGAAAGCTCATTTGCATCCCGCCAGCCGGGTGCGCGGTGCTCGCCTACAACTACTTCGACTTCGACGTGTGCGAGTCGGCCCATGGCCGCGGTTGCGCCATCGCCACCGGGTTCAAGCGGGCTCAGCCGGACAAGCTCGTCTTCACCTACCAGGGTGACGGCGACATGGCGGCCATCGGCACGGCCGAAACCCTGCACGCCGCCAACCGGGGCGAGAAGATCACGAGCGTGTTCGTGAACAACGCGGTCTACGGGATGACCGGCGGGCAGATGGCCCCCACCACCATGCTCGGCCAGAAGACCACTACTTCGCCCTATGGCAGGAGAACCGAGGTCGAAGGGTATCCGCTGAAGATCACCGAGCTCATCGCCACGCTGCCGGGAGCGGCCTACGTCACCCGGAACTCGCTCGCCACCCCGGCGAAGATACGGGAGACCAAGAAGTCCATCAGAAAGGCCTTCGAGGTACAGGCCGCAGGCCTGGGGTACTCGCTGGTCGAGGTGCTCTCTCCCTGCCCCACCAACTGGAAGATGAGCCCCCGGGGCGCATTTCGCTACCTGGAAGAGCGGATGGAAAAGGAGTACCCCCTCGGGGTCCTGAAAGATATCAGAACGAAGAAGGACAGCTGATCGTCATGCTTCAGAAAACCATCATGAGCGGAATCGGGGGACAGGGCATCCTGTTCTCCGGATTGGCATTCGCGTGGGCCGTGATGCTCGAAGGCCACCACGTCACCTACCTGCCCTCCTACGGGGCGGAGATGCGCGGCGGCATCACCTCGTGCACCATCGCCATGTCGGACGAGGAGATCGCCTCGCCGGTGGCCTCCTCGCCGGATTACCTCGTGATCATGGACAATCTCTCGCTGATGAGACTGCAGAACCAGACCGTATCCGGCGGCGAGGTATTCATCAACACCAGCATCGTCACCAACCGGCCTGTCAGGGGTGACATAGCCGTGGTGGAAATCCCCGCCAACGAGATCGCCACCAAAACCGTGGGCGAGCGCTACGCCAACATGGTCATGCTCGGTGCCTTCGTGAGCAGGACCCGCCTGGTCAAGATCTCCACGCTCATCGACAACATGGGCGAGATCCTGGGCAAATCCAAGGAGCGGTTCAAGGACACGAACATCGAGGCTTTGAAAATAGGATACGATTTCTTTTCCAGGGAGACTTAAGGTCATGGCTGTCAAACAATTCCGTCTAGAGACCGCAAACGTATCGGGCAAGCTCTCCAATCTAAGCGATGTCCTGGGAAGGCACGGGGTGAACATCAGGGCCATCTCGGTCGGCCAGGAGTCTGCCGAAACCTCTTCCATCTGCATCGTGGTGGACGATCCCAGGAAGGCAAGGAACGCACTCTCTTCCGAGAAGATCGAATTTCAGGAGATCAGCGTGCTCGCCGTGGAGATGCCCGACCATCCCGGGGGCATGAATGCCGTGCTCAGACCGCTGCGCGACGCGAAGATAAACGTCATCACCATGTATCCCTTCATCGGCAGGGCCTCGAACCCGGTCATGATCCTGGAGGTCGACAACACCGCCGTGGCCACGGACGTGCTCAAGCGCAACTGGGTGAAGCTCTGGGACAAGGAAGTCTACCGCCTCTAGGCCCGAGAACCTCCTCCAGGCACCTTTCGAATCCCCGCTCGGCCGGGCGGTGACCGGTGCAGGGGAACATCCTCCCGTCACCATCGTGCTTTCGAGCGTTTTTGCACCGCCGGCAGGCATCCGGCCCTTTCGCGCCCTGCTGAACCCCGAAAAGGGCCCGGCTCAAGGGGTCATGCCCTGATTTCTTCCCGGTTGTTCCCAAACCCGGGCATCCGCCCCAGGGTTTCCTTGCCGACGCTCACGATGGTGTCGTAGGCGATCAGGGCCGAGGCGGCCAGGCCGGCGCCTATGGGCAGCAGGCGAGAGCCCCTGCGCGCGGGCATGAGCCGAGTGAGAATGGTGCGCATGCCCTGGTTCAGTCCCCGGTTGAGGTACTTTATGGGTATGAACCTGGCGATATAGCCCCTGGAGATGGACCGGGTGTCTGCCGGTGCCTCTCTCCCGGCCACGCCGAATACCTCTCCGATGATCCCGACGGCAAAGTCCCGCACCGACCGCCGGTCGTCGAGGTCTTTTCCGTGCAGGCTGCACAGGGCGAGGACGAGGGTGATGGACTGGTCGAGGAGGTAAAAGTTCTCGGCAGCCACCAGGGACAGCGATACCATGGTCCCAATCCCGGGCACCACGGACGGGAGGTTGAGAACGGCATTCTTGGCTGCCTGGGTCTGGGCCAGCTCCTCGATCAGGTTCTGAGAGACGACGGCGAGGTTTGCCCCGCCTGGAGATTCCTTTGCCTTCGCGGCAAGTGCGAGCGCCCGTTTCCGGTTCCCCTCGATGAGCCCGTCGATCATCTGGAGGAAGTGATCGCCCAGCACATCCAGCAGCTGCGAATTCCCGGCGCCCCGGCTAACCATCTTGAAATCCCATTGACATAGCTTACACCTTAATAATATACATCACTTATTAAAAGAATCCAGGTCTGTTTGTAAAGGGGCTGATATTGCAGAGGCGAACACCACGACCTTCTGGACCTTTCTCGGTTGTGCTCGCCAGTCACGTCTGAACCATACCAGGGCAAGGAGGACGAATTATGGGTATTCGGTCCATCAAAGAGCTGGACTTGAAATCGAAAAGGGTGCTTATTCGAGTTGACTTCAACGTACCTCTCGACGAGGAGGGGAACATCACCGACGACTCCCGGATACGGGAGGCCCTGCCTACCATTCAGTATGCCATGGACCAGGGAGCCAGGGTTATCCTCATGTCCCACCTGGGACGCCCCAAGGGCCAGGTCGTAAAATCGAAGAGCCTGCTGCCGGTTGCTCGCCGCCTCTCCGAACTTCTGAGCACGAGCGTCAACATGGCGCCCGATTGCATCGGCGACGAGGTCAAGAAGATGGTCGACGAGCTCTCCCCGGGCGAGGTGATCCTGCTTGAAAATCTGAGGTTCCACCTGGGGGAGGAAAAGAACCATCCCGATTTCGCCGCCCAGCTCGCCGCTCTGGGCGAATGCTATGTGAACGATGCCTTTGCGACGGCCCACCGTGCCCATGCCTCCAACGTGGGCATATGCGAGCACATCACCGAGACTGCAGCCGGCTTCTTGATGCTCAGGGAAGTGGAGTACATCAACCGGGCGCTGAAGAACCCGGCGCGTCCCTTTGTCGCCGTCATCGGCGGGGCCAAGGTTTCGGGCAAGCTCGAGGTCCTCGAGAACCTCATCGACAAGGTGGACCGGATCATCATCGGCGGCGGCATGGCCTTTACCTTCATCAAGGCCCTGGGCCAGGACATCGGCAAGTCCCTGGTCGAGGACGAGCTCCTCGACACCGCGCGGGCCATCATGGAGAAGGCCCGCGCAAAGGGCGTAAAGCTCTACCTGCCCGTGGACTGCGTGTGCGCGCCTGACCTCAAGTCGGGTGAAGGGGCCGTGGTCGCGACCGTGCAGGAGATCCCCTCGGACCTCATGGGCCTGGATATCGGGCCTGCCTCGGTGTCCCTGTTCACCGAGGCGCTCTCCGGCAGCGGCATGATTGTCTGGAACGGACCCATGGGGGTCTTCGAGCAGGAGCCCTTTGCCGAGGGCACCATGGCGCTTGCCCGGAAGATCGCCGACTCTCAGGCATTGACCATCGTGGGCGGAGGTGATACAGATGCGGCGTTGCACAAAGCCGACCTCGCCGGCAAGATCGACTTCGTGTCCACGGCGGGCGGCGCGTTCCTGGAGATGCTCGGCGGTGCCGAGCTGCCCGGGGTGAAAGCCCTCGAAAGGTAGGAGTCTGGGAGACAGAGGATACAGAGGATGAGAACGCCTCTCATTGCCGGCAACTGGAAGATGTTCAAGACCCTAGGCGAGGCCGTGGCCTTTGCCCGGGGCCTGAGGGAGCGGCTCGGGGACGCCGCAGGGCCGGAGGTTCTCATCTGTCCCCCCGTTATCTACCTGCATGCCCTGTCGCAGGTCCTCGAAGGCTCTCCCATCAGGCTCGGCGCCCAGAACGTGTTCTGGGAAGATTCAGGCGCATACACCGGGGAGATCAGCGCGCCCATGCTCAGGAGCGTGGGCGCGAGCCATGTCATCATCGGCCACTCCGAGCGGAGGCAGTATTTCGGCGAGACCGACGGCACGGTCAACAAGCGGCTCTTCGCAGCCCTGAACGGGGGCCTGACGCCTATCGTGTGCGTGGGCGAGACCCTCTCCCAGCGCGAGAAGGGCGAGACCTTCGCCGTGGTCGAGGCCCAGCTCAGATCCGGGCTCATGGGCATGACACCGGAGCAGGCCTCCGGGCTGGTGGTGGCCTACGAGCCGGTCTGGGCGATCGGCACGGGCAGGACCGCGACGCCCGAGATCGCCGCCGAGGTGCATGCCTCCATCCGTAGGCTCCTGGGGGACCTCTTCGGTCCGCAGGTGGGCCAGGCCGCCAGGATCCTCTACGGCGGCAGCGTCAAGGGCGAGAACATCGACGCCCTCATGGCCCAGAAGGATATCGACGGCACGCTGGTCGGAGGCGCAAGCCTCGATGTTGCGTCGTTCGAACGCATAATACGGTTCAAAGGACAATAGAGTTATGTACGGACTTCTGTTAACCATCCACATCGTGGTCTCGGTACTCCTGATCATTGCCGTGCTCCTGCAGTCGGGCAAGGGCGCGGACATCGGGGCGGTCTTCGGCGGCGCGAGCTCCCAGGCCCTGTTCGGGTCTGCCGGACCGGCGGATTTTCTCAACAAGTCCACACGGGTCCTGGTCGTGGTTTTCATGCTCACCTCGCTGACCTTGGGATACTTCACCTTCGAGCGACCGACCCAGAGCATCATGGACACCCAGACAACCACCGCACCCGCGGTGCCCGGCCAGGGCTCAGCCCAGCCCGGCGCCCAGCAGGATGCGACCCCCGCGGCCCCGTCGATACCCGAGGCTCCCCAGGCTCCCGCCGAGTAGCCGCACGCGGCGCAGGCTGCGGCCTTAGGCCCCTGCCGGGAGCCTCTCATCCGAAACCGGCGATTTTCTCTCGCCGGCCTTTCCCGGAAGGTTCCTTCATGCCCGGCCGGCCGCATTTTTCGACTCCGCCGCGCCCCTGCCGTGAAGCCGGATTGACTTGGGACGCCCTCCGTGCTAGGTTACACGGGTATAGGGTTCCGAAAACAAAAACCCAAAGAGAGGGAAGCGGCTCCGTGGATGCATTCCCTGATCCCTCTCCGGCATCACATGGCCATGTTTTTTCGAGACGTGAAGCATCGGTCAGGGCAGGCCGCATCGTGATGGACTCGCCGCACACACCGCATACAGGAGGCGCCCGTGTACTGGAATGAGAAAGAGGAATGCATGCCGAGGGAGGAGCTCGAGGAGCTCCAGCTCAAAAGACTTAAGGAAACCCTGAAACGCGCATCCAAAGCGCCTTTCTACCGGGAGAGAGGGCTCGGGGACTACATTGTCAACGACCTGAGCGAGGTGCGCAAGCTGCCGTTCACCACCAAGCAGGACCTCCGCGACGCATACCCCTACGGCATGGTGTGCACGCCGCTTACAGAAGTGGTGCGGCTCCACTCGTCGTCAGGGACCACCGGGACGCCCACGGTCATTTATCACAGCGCCGCCGACATCGACAGTTGGACAGAGCTCGTGACTCGCTGCCTGTACATGATGGGCTTGCGCACCAGCGACGTCTTCCAGAACATGACCGGCTACGGGCTCTTCACCGGGGGTCTGGGACTCCACTACGGCGCAGAGCGGCTGGGCTGCCTCACCATCCCGGCCGGCCCGGGCAACACCAAGCGCCAGCTCAAGTTCATGAAGGACTTCAGGACCACGGCCATCCACGTGATCCCGAGCTATGCCATGTACCTGGCCGATACCCTCGAGGCCGAAGGCATCGATCCCAGGAAGGAATTCCCGGACTTCAAGTATGCGATCCTGGGCGCAGAGCCCCATTCGGAGGAGACCCGCCGGAAGGTGCAGGAGTTCTTCGGCATCAAGGCCTTCAATTCATACGGCCTCTCCGAGATGAACGGCCCGGGCGTGGCATTCGAATGTCCGTACATGCAGGGCATGCACATCTGGGAAGACGCCTTTCTCGTAGAGATCGTGGACCCGGAAACCCTTGAGCCCCTTCCTCTGGGCGAAAAGGGCGAAATGGTCCTGACCACCCTCTCGCGCACTGCAATGCCGATCATCCGCTACCGCACCAAGGACCTCACCCGGTTCATCCCGGGAGAGTGTGCGTGCGGCAGGACTCACCTGAGGATCGAGCGGATAGCGGGACGCTGCGACGACATGATGATCCTCAAGGGCGTGAACATCTTCCCCATGCAGATCGAGGCCGTTCTGAACTCCATCCCCGGGGTGGGCCGCAACTACCGCATCATCCTCGAGCAGAAAAACCACAACGATCATATGATCATCAGGGTGGAGATCGACCCCACGATAAACGTGGATGCCTACAAGTCACTCGAGAGCCTGAGGGCCCGGATCACCCGCGAGCTCAGGGACGAGATCCTCATCACCCCCGAGGTCGACCTCTGCCAGCCGGGGAGCATCCCGGTTGCCGAGGGCAAGGTGATGCGGGTCATCGACAACAGGAAGCTCTAGGCAGGTGCTCTGCCGGAAAGTATCCGGCCGAATCGCGGGGATATCGGCCCCTTAAGACGGCAGGGACTTTTGCACCCTGCGTACGCACACCATTGAGCTGCATCCCGGGAGGACGGGAACGGCATGCCGCCCTACTGCCCGCCGGCCTCCCTTTTCCGCTCCCTGAGGATGATGAGCACGGCGATCACGATCAGCGCAGTGCCTGCCACGAGGCTGATCCAATCGGACATGAAAACCCCGTAGATAATATCGAGAACTCCCAGGACGATGAAAACGATCGGAGCGATTTTCCATACATTCATGGCAAGATCCCTTTCTCCCTTTCCGCCAGCCGCAGGCGGCAGCCCGTGCCGGCGGGCCCGCATGACGGGCGGGCGTCCCGGCGCATCTCCGCTCATTGCCCTTGCGTGAAGGACCCCGGCCGCCGGGGCAACATTTCCCGTGATGACCGCCGTGTTCCCTGTAAGCCCATGATACTCTTGAATCCCTCGGGGTTCAACTTCCTTGTACACCCCGGCTTGCCGCTTGTGGGCCGAGCCCCTTGAGCAGGTTCCACCGGGATGCCCGCGGGCCCGCCCTCACAGCCCGGGTGCAGCAACTGCCTTCCTCAGCCCGCATACCGAAAGGGGCCTGGAGGGCGCTCGTTTGCGAGTTCCCCTTGAGGGAGCCATGAGAAAGGGAGCATCCCCACCCTCAGAGCCCCCAGGCATGCACCACCGCCTTACCGGTGCAGCCCCTCCCCTGCAGCTGCTTGCATGGAGGGAGATTTTCGCCTAGAGTGCCTGCATGAAAAAATCACGGCTCTCATCCCGCCCAAGCCCGGTGGATGGAACACAGGCGGGCCGGGCATACGAACATTGGCAGGTTGCCTGCCGCCCTCGACCGCCTCTTGCCTGAAGGACCCGGCCCCATGTTCAATGCCGCACTGATCGTCCTGTACCTGCTTGCCATGATCGTTATCGGCGCGCTGAGCTTCGGACGGGCGCGGAGCGTTCCCGGGTTCTATGTCGGCTCGAGAACGTGCGGCACGTGGCTGATAACCGGGTCCCTCCTGGCTACAATCGCGGGGGCATCGAGCACCCTGGGCATCGCGGGCCTCGGCTATTCCCTGGGCATGGTGGGCGCGTGGTGGATGCTCGCGGGCGCGGGAGGGCTCATCGTGATGTCCGTGTGGCTCGCCAAGAGGATCTGGTCCTCCAGGGCCTACACCCTGCCCGAGATCCTGACCGCCCAGTACGGCAGCCCGGCCGCCGGGATCGTGTCCTCCCTGCTCATCGTCCTTGCATGGATCGGGGTCATTGCGGCCCAGATCGTCGCCTCGGGCAAGATCCTCACCCTGCTCCTG
>JBASVF010000426.1:0-4399 GCA_049275795.1 Desulfomonilia bacterium | reverse complement strand
CATGGGGCCTACGTATCCGAGGAGGAGCTCGACCGGGTGGTGGAGTTCATACGCGAGCAGGGCGGGCCGGAGTACATCGAGGGGCTCGGCGACCAGATCGCCCGCATGGCGCAGGAAGACGACAACGGAGGCGGCTCCTCGGACAGCGAGTACGATCCCATGTACGACGAGGCCCTGGAGTTCGTCACCAGCAAGGGAAGCGCCTCGATCTCGCTGATCCAGCGCAGGTTCAGGATCGGCTATAACCGCGCGGCCCGGATCGTGGAACAGATGGAGCGTGACGGAATCATCGGCCCCGCCGACACGGCGGGAAAGCCGAGAAAGGTGCTGGTGAGCTCTTATGGCGCTGAAATGGATGAATAACCGAACCCTTGCCCTGCTCGTCCTCGTGTTCACCCTGTGTGCGGCATCCCCGGTCCATGCGGAGAGCCTCGAGAACATCCAGCGCTTCTACATGAAGCACCGGGACTTCACGGTGAGCTTCACCCAGGACACCCACCAGAGCCTCGTGGAGAAGGACATTCGCTTCATCGGCACCGTGTCGTACCTGCGCGATGTGGGCGTGAGGATGGACGTTACCGAGCCGGAGCGGCAGGTCATCATCCTCGAAGGCCAGACCGTGACGGTCCACCTCCCGGCGCAGGATACCACCACCGTGCAGGCCCTTCCCCCCGAGATGGCCTCGCAGAACATCCTGGGGTTCTTCTCCGGGCTCGATACCATCGGCGAAGGCTACGAGGTCCAGGAGACCCCCGAGGCCCTGTATCTCTACCCCCGCGAGGGCTCGGGCCACATCACGGTATGGACCGACGATTCGCACGCGATCAGGAGGATCCTGCTCAGGGACGCCGCGGGCAACCGGAGCGACATCCGGCTGAGCGACTACCGGTTCGATGTGGGGCTGAGCGCGAAGCTCTTTGAGCTCAAGGCAGAGAGCGATTCTTAAGACCCAGCCTCCCGCCTCCACGCCGGAGCCCCCCGCAGTCCTACCGCCATCCCCGGGAGCGCCTTCGAGCCCGAGCCGGCCCTGAGATCGGGCAAGAAAGGCCGGGAGCGCCGCTTCAAGCCGGGGGAGACAGGCCCTCCAGGGAAACCGGCGTTCTTCGTGGAGAGAGCGGCCCCTGTGCTTGACCTGGAGAGCAATCCTCTGCTACATCAGCCTCATATGGAAATGTCCCTCGTAGAGAAGGCCGTGGAGCTCCTGCTGGATGCGGAGCACGCGGTCGCCCTCACCGGTGCCGGTATATCCACCGAATCGGGCGTACCTGATTTTCGCTCCCCCGGCGGCATCTGGGAGCGGTACGATCCCAGTATCTTCTTCATCGAACGCTTCATGGCAGACCCCGAGGAGGTCTGGAGATCCATGCTCGCCATGCATAGCTCCGGCGAGTTCCCCCTGTGGGACGCGCAGCCCAACTCGGGACACAAGGCCCTGGCCTATCTCGAATCCGCAGGGATCATCAAGGTGGTCATCACCCAGAACATCGACAACCTCCACCAGAAGGCCGGCAGCAGAAACGTCATCGAGTTCCATGGAAACATGCTCTATGCCCGGTGCATCGAGTGCGGCAGGAAGTACGGGTACGAGGAGGTGCTCTCCGGGCTCGAAGCCGTCTTTCCGCCCCGATGCACGTGCGGGGGGGTTCTCAAGCCCGACGCGGTCTTCTTCGGAGAAACCATCCCGCAGGACGCCCTCAGGCGGTCCTTCCGCGAGGCCGAGGAATGCGACCTCATGCTCGTCATCGGCACCTCCGCCCAGGTCGAGCCCGCGGCCTCGCTGCCCCTGATCGCCAAGGGTTCGGGCTCCTTCTTCACCGGGCTGCGCGGCATCTCGCCCCTCAAGGAGCGCTGCAGCGTGCTCGAGATCAACCGGACCGCCACTCCGCTCACCAGGCGCGTCTCGGACTTCCTCATCCAGGGGTCTGCGGGTGAAATCCTCTCGCTCATAGAGGAAGAGATTCGCCGGAGAACGGAATAGCATGAGGATAACCGGAGCCACGCGGGTCTTCACCATCCTCGCGAGCCCCTCGCGGCACGTGGTCGCACCCCTGATCTTCAACCGGCTCTTTGCGCTCCTTGGGCTCGACATGGTCTACATCGCCCACGATATACCCGCCGGATCGCTGCCCGGGGTTCTGCAATCCTTCCGCACCTGGAGGAACCTGGGCGGGTTCAACGTGACCATCCCCCACAAGGAATCGGCTGCGGGCCTGCTTGACCGGCTCCTTCCGCCCGCATCGGACCTGGGCGCGGTCAACACGGTGGTCAGGGGCCCGGGCGGCCGCCTCACCGGATACAACACAGACGGCCTCGGCGCGGTGAGGGCCCTGGGCGATGTCCGGGGTGCGAAGTGCCTGGTGATCGGCGCCGGAGGCGCCGCGCGGGCCGTGGTGCACGCGCTGCTCGAGGCCGGGGCTCTGCGTGTGTCCGTGCTCAACCGTTCTCCCGACCGCACCCGATCGCTCTTGGAGCGCTTCGAACAGGCGGTGGAGGTCTTTTGCCCCGATGTCCTGCCCGATATGGACGTGGTGGTCCAGGCAACCCCGGTGACAGAGCGCGTTCCCTTCGACCTCGACCTGTCCGCCCTGAAAAGGGATACCCGGATCCTGGAGACGGTCATGCAGGAGACGGCGCTGAGCCGCGAAGCCTCGAGTCGCGGGCTCCATCTCGCCCCCGGGCACCTCATGCTCTTTCACCAGACAGCCGAGAACTTCAGGCTCCTCACCGGGATCGATGCCCCGGAGGAGATCGTGAGCCGGGCCTTTCGCGATGCGGGGTTCGTCCTGCCGTGAGAACCTACCTGGTCTGCCCCAAGAGAAAAGGCGAGCCCAAAGTGGCCCTCGACGTGTGCATGGGGTGCAGGCACCGGATGAAATGCGACTCCTTCCAGAAATACCGCTGCCCCCAGCTCTTCCCGGATACCGGCAAACCGGCAAGGAACAGCGCGACTTGACAGATAAAAGCTTTGGTTTTATGGTAACCGCCTATGCAGAAGAAAGAGATCCTCATCTACCCTGACAAGGTTTTGAAGTCGCGCGCGCAGGAGATCGAGGACATCGGCCCGGACATCGTGGCCCTCGCCAAGGAAATGAAGACCACCCTGCACGCGGCTCCCGGGGTGGGCCTCGCCGCACCCCAGGTGGGGGAGCCTGTCAGGCTCATCCTCGTGGACCAGTCCGCCGGCAAGGATGAAAACGAGCTCATCGTGATAATCAACCCGGTGATCGTGGAGCGGGAGGGTATCGAGACGGACACCGAGATGTGCCTGAGTGTTCCTGAGACCTCGGTGGAAGTCGACCGGTCTTCCCGCATTCTCGTGACCGGGATCGACCTTGACGGCAACGAGGTGAGGATGGAGGCCCAGGGATACCTGGCGAGGATATTTCAGCACGAGATCGACCATCTCGACGGGCGCGTGATCCTGGACTACGCATCGAGCCTGAAGCGCTCCATCTACCTGAAGAAGAGAAAAAAAGGGACGCTATGAAGCTGGTCTTCATGGGCACTCCGGAATTCGCCCTGCCGTCGCTCAAGGCGTTGATCGCGGCCCCGGAGCACGAGGTGCTCGTCGTCGTCACCCAGCCGGACAAGCCCAGCGGCCGGGGCCAGAACATCCAGATGCCCCCGGTGAAGCAGGAGGCCCTCATCCACGGTATCCCGGTGCTCCAGCCCCGGACACTCAAAGGCAACGCTGAATTCGCCGACGCGATCATCGGGCTCAAGCCCGACGCCGTCATCGTAGTGGCCTACGGCAAGATGATACCCGAAGACCTGCTGCGCGTTCCTCCCTTCGGGTTCATCAACGTTCATGCCTCGCTCCTTCCCAGCTTCCGGGGCGCGGCGCCCATCAACCGTGCCATCCTCGAGGGTTGCAGCACGAGCGGAGTGAGCATCATGAAGGTGGATGCGGGCATGGACTCCGGGCCGGTCTTCACGAAATCTGAGGTGCCCGTTCCCGAAGACATGGACGCACCCTCCCTCTCATCCCGCCTGAGCGTGCTTGGCGCCGAGAAGCTCCTGGAAACGCTCGCGCTCCTGGAGCAGGGCCGGATCGAGCCGGTTCCCCAGGATCACGACCGGGCCACCTACGCCCCCATGCTCAAGAAGGAGGAGGGTGAGATCGACTGGAACAGATCCCCCCGCCAGATCCACAACATGGTCCGCGGCCTCCTTCCCTGGCCCTGCGCCTACAGCTTCATGAGCTCGAAGACTCTGAAGATCCTGAAGAGCTCGTATGTGGTTGAGGAGCACGAGCTGCCTCCCGGGGTCATGGCCAAGGGCCCGGAGGGGCTCCGGGTCGCCTGCAGGGGAGGCTTCCTGATCCCCGAGGTGCTGCAGCTCGAAGGAAAGAAGGCCATGGACGCACGCGCCTTCTCGAACGGTCTCCACACCCCTCAGA
>JBASVF010000425.1:0-5619 GCA_049275795.1 Desulfomonilia bacterium | reverse complement strand
CCGGATATCGGCCTTGGTGAGCCCGCACTCCATGAGAGGGCTCCTTATACCAAGCTCGCGCGCCGCCCTCATCCCGGGGCGGAAATCGCCGGTATCGTCACGGTTGGCGCCGTCTGCAATCGTTGATATCCCGAACCTTGCCGCGATATTCCTGATCTTGGAAAAGAGCTCTTTCTTGCAGTGGTAGCAGCGGTCGGGTGGGTTGGCAGCGAAAGCCGGGATATCGAGTTCTTCGGAGACGATCGTGATGTAACGAATGCCCCTGCTCTCGATCAATCGGAGGGCCTCTTCGTACTCCCGCTTCGGATATGTGGGCGAGGCGGCGATGACTGCAAGGCAATTCTCCCCCAGTACTTCATGGGCCACTGTTACCAGCAGGGTGCTGTCTACCCCGCCCGAGAAGGCAACGGCGAGATTGCCGAACGACCTGATGAGGCCCTTGAGGGCATCCAGTTTCTCTAGCGTATCCATGTTATGGGATCACCTCCCGTATGACGCCCGATCCCAGGACGACTCCCTGGTCATAGAGGGCCACACTCTGGCCCGGGGTTATCGCCTCCTGAGGCTCGTCGAAGAGGACTGTGAGCACGTTGTTTTCAAGCGACACTTGGCAGTCTGCCGGCGAGTGAGCGTACCGGACCTTGGCAAAGGCCCTTTCGGGAAGGCTGTCCACGAGGAGATTCACGGAATCCGCCAGGAGCCCCTTTGCAGAGAGGTGCTCCCTCTCGCCTACGATGATCCTGTTGGCGGCTGTGTCCTTGGTGATGACATACAGGGGCTTGCCCCGGCTCGTGCTCATTCGCGCCCGCTGGCCGATGGTATAGAAGGCCAGTCCCCTGTGGGTGCCGAGGACCTTGCCGCTGAGGTCGACGATATCACCCGGCGGCGAGTATATGTTATCCCTCAGATAATCTTCGGTCTTTCCTTCCGGGATGAAGCAGAGGTCTTGGCTTTCCGGTTTCGACGATACCGGGAGCCCCTCCCCCTGCGCGATCTCTCTCACCTCGTCCTTGAGGAGATTCGACAAGGGGAAGAGAACGTGTTCGAGAGCCTCTCTCGGCATGCCGGAAAGGAAGTAGGTCTGGTCCTTCCGGGCATCCTTGGGCATCACCAGGCGATAATACCCGTTCGATCTTTGTATCCCGGCATAGTGGCCGGTAGCCAGGTAATCGAATCCCATGGCCAGTGCTTTCCTTAAGAGTGAGCCGAATTTGATGTGCCGGTTGCACTCGATGCAGGGATTCGGTGTCCTGCCCTTGCCGTACTCGCTGAGAAACGGGTCTATGACGAAATCCTTCAGGTCCGGGGCAAAGTCGAGGACATAATGGCCGATGCCCAGGGATTCGCACACCCGCCTGGCGTCTTCTATCTCCTGCGGACCGCAGCAACGGATCTTGCCGGTTCCTTTTACCTCAACACCAAGGCACATGGTGACACCGGTCACCGTGAAGCCCTGGCCTTTAAGGAGAAAGGCCGCAACGGCAGAGTCCACCCCGCCGCTCATTGCTGCCATGACGCGTGCCTTCATGTTCGCACCCCTCTACCTCTTCCTGGTCGCCTTCGGGTTGGAGCATCGATAATAGCTATCAGAATAGTAGCAATTATATGGCAACACATGCAGTGTCAATGGATATTGAGCCAGGATGAGAAAAACCCATGGAGCAGGAAATGAAAAAACAACAGGCCAGGGTGGTTCAGCAGCGGCTGCAGCCCGTTTCATCTTTCGAGCAGCACCCCTCTGATTAGTAAGAACGATGCATAGTATTTCCTTTTTTCTCTTGACAAGCCCCGGGCACTTCATTATCTATCAATTCTATTGGATTACTAGTATTTGAATACCGAGGGGTCATATGCGGCAGCGAAAAGACATTCATCAAGAGGCACAACCTGTACTGGCCAATCATGCAGCCGGGTTGAGCCGTATGTGTATGGGGATGTGCCGCCCCTCGGGGCCGGGAGGGTCTGGATAGGATCATATCCTTGAGATGAGAGAGGATAAAAAACCCATTCCCGGCCCAAGGCGGGAATGGGTTTTTTGTTACAAAATGACAAGCTTGAGAGGAGAGGAAGATGAGCAAAAAAAGATTGGATACATTGGCGCTGCACGCAGGGCAGGAAACCCCTGATCCTACTACGGGCGCACGGGCGGTTCCCATTTACCAGACCACATCCTATGTGTTCAAGGATACGACCCATGCAGCAAACCTGTTCGCCCTGCAGGAACTCGGGAACATCTATACGAGGATCATGAATCCCACAACTGATGTCTTCGAAAGGAGGATGGCTGCCATCGAAGGGGGTACAGGCGCTCTGGCGGTATCTTCCGGCCTGGCTGCTATGACTTTTGCCATTCTGAACATAACCGAGGTAGGCGATGAGATCGTCTCTGCCGACAATCTCTACGGCGGCACCTACCAGCTGTTCCACTATACTTTCCCCAAGCTTGGGAGGACCGTGAAATTCGTACCCTCCCAGGACCTCGATGCATACAAGAGGGCGATCACGGGCAAGACAAAGGGCATCTTCGTCGAGACCATCGGAAATCCAAAACTGGACGTGCCTGATTTCGAAGTAATTGCAGGGATAGCTCATGACGCAGGCATCCCCCTGATTGTGGACAACACCGTGGGAGTCGGCATCGTCAAGCCTATCGACTTCGGCGCAGACATCCTCGCCTCCTCTGCCACCAAGTTCATCGGCGGTCATGGGACATCCATCGGCGGCATTATCGTGGACTCGGGAAGGTTTGACTGGGGCAGCGGTAAGTTTCCGGGCTTCACCGAACCCGATCCGAGCTATCATGGACTCAGGTTCTGGGATACGTTCAAAGATTTTGGTGATCTGGGCAACGTTGCCTTCATATTCAAGGCTCGGGTGCAATTGCTGCGCGACATTGGTGCTACACTCAGCCCATTCAATGCATTCCAGTTTCTCCAAGGACTCGAAACCCTGCCCCTCAGGCAGCGCAAGCATTCGGAGAACGCCCTTGAGGTCGCACGATTCCTGAAGAGCCATCCCCTTGTCAGCTGGGTCAACTACCCCGGCCTCGAGGATCATGCAAGTCATGCAACTGCAAGAAAGTATCTCAACGGTACCTATGGCGCGCTCGTGGGGTTCGGCATTAGGGGCGGCATGGAGAGCGGAAAGAAGTTCATCGATTCGGTCAAGCTGCTCTCTCATCTCGCAAACATCGGGGATGCCAAGAGCCTCGTTATCCACCCGGCCTCGACCACGCATCAACAGCTCACCAGGCAGGAACAGGAAACTACGGGTGTCACGGAAGACTACATCAGGCTCTCCATCGGCCTCGAAGATATCGAAGACATCAAGGAGGACATAGATCAGGCCTTGAAACAGGCGGTAAAGAAGGCATTTTGACTCGAGAAACCCGGAACCGGGGGAATCCTCATGCAAAGCCGGCCATGCAGAGTTTCCCCGGTATCCCACAAAATGTGAGGTGACTAAATGAACATTTACCAGGACATCACAAAAACGATCGGGCGAACACCCCTTGTCAGGCTGAACCGTATGACAGGCGGCATCAATGCAGAGGTACTCGTCAAGCTGGAATCATTCAACCCCTTGGGCAGCGTCAAGGACCGCATCGGCGTATCCATGATCGAAGATGCCGAGAAGAGAGGGCTGATCAACGGCAACTCGGTCATCATCGAACCCACCAGCGGCAATACCGGGATCGGCCTTGCCTTTGTCGCTGCAGTCAAGGGCTATAAGCTCATCCTCACCATGCCGGAGACCGCCAGCATGGAACGCCGTCAGCTCCTTCAAGTCCTTGGCGCCGAGCTCGTCTTGACCCCAGGATCCGAGGGCATGAAGGGGGCCGTCAATAAGGCCGAGGAGCTGAGCCGATCAATCCCCAGGGCGATCATCCTCCAGCAATTCGAAAACCCCGCCAACCCTGAAATCCATCGCAGGACGACCGCCGAGGAGATCTGGAACGACACGGATGGAAAAGTCGATATCGTCGTAGCCGGTGTCGGGACAGGCGGCACCATCACCGGTGTGGCCGAGGTCATCAAGTCCAGAAAGGCAGATTTCAAGGCCATAGCCGTGGAGCCCGAAGGCTCGCCGGTCCTCTCCGGCGGAAAGCCCGGAGCACACAAGATCCAGGGCATAGGCGCGGGATTCATTCCCGGTGTGCTCAACAGAGATATCATCGATGAGGTCATACCGGTCTCCAATGATGATGCGGGAATCATGGCACGCAAGCTTGCCCGGGAAGAAGGCATCCTTGCCGGCATATCCAGTGGTGCAGCCGCATGGGCCGCCCTCGAGGTGGCAAAAAGGCCGGACAACGAAGGGAAGTTCATCGTTGTCGTTCTTCCCGACACGGGAGAGCGCTACCTGTCGACCTGGCTTTTCAAGGAATAGCGCCCCCGTAGAACAAGAACGGCATCCGCGCCCCCTTCCTGGAGTTTCGCGTCCTTTTGCCGGCCTGCCTCGGAAAAGAGGATGCGGTCCCATGAGGAGCCGGAGACGGCCATCGCCCTGCCTCCCGGAGAGGTGCACCCGGCGGGGTGAGCTGTCTCCAGCTCGGGCCGGCTACCGGATCGAGACCATGCCCGAATTGCTGCGGACAAAACCCTCGCGCTCCAGATCGAGGAGAATCTGACGCACCTGGCACGGGTCCCTGTCCAGCTTATCGATCAGCTCGGTCTCGCTTAAGGGCCCGAAGGATACGAGCAGCTTGAGGATCATTCCCCGGACCTGCCGCGTAGAGCCTTCGAAGGGGGCCTGCCTTACGTAGTGCGCGCTCTTCCGGTTGGGATTGGGCAGCCCGGCTTTGAGCATGGCCCCGTAATCCATGAGCGCGTAGTACCACTGCCTCGGGTTCTCCCGGTCCAGGGCCTGCTCCACCAGGGGGAGGATCTCGCTGTCTTTGACGCGCTCGCTCTCGGGGAAGAAGCAGTGGATGAACACCCGGCGGATGTTGGTCTCGATGAAGGCGACAGGCCTGTTGTAGGCAAAGGCGAGCACCGCGCCCGCGGTATAGCGGCCGATGCCGGGCAGCCTCGTAAGCCCCTCGATGTCACCGGGCAGGATTCCGCCGTGCTCCTCCATGACCTTCCTCGCGGTTTCCTTGAGGGCAACGGCACGCCGGTTGTACCCGAGCCCCTGCCAGGCCTCGAGCACGGAGCAAAGCTCGGCGCCAGCCAGCGCCTGGAAGTCCGGAAACCTGGAGATGAAGCCCCCGTACTTCTGCGCTACCCGCTCTGCCTGGGTCTGCTGGAGCATGATCTCGGAAACCAGGATACAGTAGGGGTCCGTGGTCTCCCGCCAGGGAAAGGATCGCGCATGGTCTCGGTAGTAGGCATAGATTTTATCCCGGAACGCCGCGACGGCGGGATAGTGAAGATCGGTGCCGGTTCCTGGTGTATCCGCTGGTGCAGCCATTTCTCGCCTGTTCTTAAAAGCCTGGCAGGAGGGCTCTCCCGCATGGCAGCCTGGCTTGAATACGCGGGGTCTTTTGAATGTCCTGATCCTCTGGGTGCTATTAGTGACCAGCCGGGGACTTGTCAACGGGAAGATTCCTGCAGAAGCCACGATCAGAGTTCCGCAGTGTTCTCCCAAACAGGCACTCGGGAAAAACCAGTCAAGAAG
>JBASVF010000424.1:0-5792 GCA_049275795.1 Desulfomonilia bacterium | reverse complement strand
TTGGAGTGGTGGAGCAGCTCGAGCTCCATCCTGGGAGGATCTTCGTTCAGGAGGTAAAGCGTGGAAATCTTCGTGTGCTTCTGGGAAAAGTTCGACATGAGAACCCTCCTTTCCCTGGTTCATTCTCGAACCCGCGATTGAATGACCGGCCACGGCATGCAACGGGAAAACATCCGCGAGCAGAATATTGTATAAAAATAAGAAACGAGGAATGACGGTCAACCCGGATGATGATCTGCGCCCATGGACAAGGGTGCAAATCCGGGCACACCCGGACGCGCCGCCATCACGCGCAGCCTGGCGTCCCGGGGGCGGTATATCCTCACTCGCCCGGATCTCCCACGGGGCCTGCTTTCACACGCCGCCAAGGCATGCGCGCCCAGTCGGGCAGCAGCAGCACCGCAGCTCCCATGGAGAGGAGAGCCAGGTCCCTCAGGAGGTACCACCAGGTGATACTCTGCTCCGAGGCCCCGAAGCACCCACAGGAGATATCCAGCCCCCGGGCGAGGCTGATCGCCAGGGCAGAGGCGAACACGGCCAGGAGCCCCGTGATTACGAGCGCGCCGCCCTGAAGGAGCACTCCGCTCAGCAGGCTCAGGCCGGCTGCGATCTCGACCCACGGAAGCACCACGGCAACCGGGTTCACCATCCACCCGGGAAGGAGGCGGTAGTTGAGGATGTCCTCGGAGAATCCCGCTGGGTCCAGCACCTTGAGCACGCCTGCATAGATGAACACCGCCGCCAGGACGATCCTGAACGAGACGAGGACCAGGGCGGCCGAGGGGAGCAGGGAGCGGAATCGCCTCATGAGCCCGGTCCCTCCTCGATGGGGTACCCGGCCAGGTACCATCCCTCCCATCCCTCCTCCAGGATCCGCATATCGCAGATACCCCGGGCCGACAGCGCCGATGCCAGGCGCTCGCTCAGAGGGCATCCCGGGCTGTCGCAGTAGATCACGGCAACCTTCCCGGAGCTGAGCGTCTGCATGAGCCGGTCCGCATGGAGCGACGCCTCTGCAGCCGGGATGCTGAGCGCCCCCGGGAGATGGCCCGAGTTAAACGCCGGCGATTCCCGGGCATCGACGAACACGATGTTTTCCTCTTCGTAGCCTGCGAAGGCCTCCTCCAAGGTGATCGTTTCGAACCCGTCCGGAGCCTGGAGGCCCGGGACGCCCCAGAGCTCGAGGCCGCCGGGGCGGTATGCGTTGAAGACGAGCGCGACAAGGGTGGCGCAGGCGACCAGGACGATCCCCTGGATCGATGCCAAGCGGAGCGTTTCCCGAAGCCCGCAGGCCCCTCCCGCGGGCTCGTCCGTACCTGCTCCTCTCCGGGAGTGATTCTTCGCCATGTCGTGAATTATCATCGAGGTCCCGGTGGAGATCAACAGGAAATCCCACCCAGGCGCCTCAGGACGTCCGGCCTGAGCTTGCCGGCCCGGCCAGTCTCCCGGTCCCTCGATGAGGGGGCATGGGGCTATGCCAGGATGCCGAAGTACCAGTCGATGAGCATGCCGCCGAAGAAGACGTAGATGAGAGCGCCGAGCGCGAGGAAAGGACCGAAGGGAATGGCTGCCTGCATACCCTTTTTCCGGGACAGTGCCCAGGGGATACCCACCAGGGAGCCCAGGAGTGAGCCCATGAAAATGGTGAACAGCACCCCCTGCCACCCGGTGAAGACCCCGATCATGCCCAGCAGCTTGACATCGCCCCCGCCCATGCCCTCCCTGCGGGTGAGGAAGTAGTACCCGTAGATCACGGCGATGAGGAGGCCGGCGCCCAGGCCCAGGCCGAGGAGCGCCTGCGGATACGAGACCGGCAGCCACGGCACCAGCACCAATCCGGCGATGATCCCGCCGATGGAGAGCCGGTCCGGAATGATCTGGAAGTCGAGGTCGATGAAGGTGATCACCGTCAGCACACACGCCCAGGCATAGTAGATCGCGAAGCTCGCTGTGAGTCCGAACCGGTAGAGCATGGCCGTGGCGAGCAGGGCGCTCAAGATCTCCACGAGCGGGTACCGGGGGGAGATCCTTTCAGCGCAGCTCCGGCACCGGCCCCTGAGAATCAGGTAGCTCAGGACCGGGATGTTGTCCCAGGGCCTGATCTTCGCGCAGCATCCCGGGCACCTCGACGAGGGAAAGACCACGGACCGGCCCTGGGGGATCCTGTAGATGCAGACGTTCAGGAAGCTCCCGATGAATAGTCCGAAGAGGGCGACGATCAGGGCAAGGGAGGGAATCACCCGGCGAGATCTCCCCTCCTGAAGCGCATGAGCTCGCCCATCATGGTCGCCCGGACATCGTCCATGATGCCCTTGAGCGGGTCGCTGTCAGAGAGAAACGAGCCGGATTCCTTCACCGCGGTGCACATGGCGTCCATCCGCTCCACCATGGGGGCGAGATCCTTCAGGCCGAGCGCGGGGTCTTCGAGGGCCCCTGCATAGGACTGAAGCATTTCGAGGGCCTTTTCGGTGACACTGAGAGCGTTGAACTTTTGGGGGCTCATCTCCGAGGCGCCGGGGATCGAAGACAGCTGGTGGGCCTCCTGAGAAGCCTCGGCCTGCCGCACGCTCTCGAGCACCTGCTCGAACGGGGTCCCTGCCGGGGCCGTCGCGCCCGGGGCAACTCCCCTGCCGGTCACTATGCCGATCATCGTATTGGGGTCGATCTTCATCGTGCTCCTCCTGCCCGTTTGAAAAGCAAAGATGGTGCCACCTGCACCTCTCCTTCATCGACTGCGACTCGAAGGATCATGAGCGGGAAATTTCTGCCCCAAGTCCCAGGTAAAATGCTCCGCCGCATGGCACATCCCCCGCCGGTACGGCAGGCCTTGAGGCCCGACCGCGCCTCAAGGCGCCTTCGAGGGAACCAGCCGTTCGATCGCGGCGGCGCGAAGCCGGACGAGCTCCTGCCGGTCCACGTTCAGGAGCTCTTCCACGCACCGGCGGATGACCTTGCCCGTCTCCTCCACCACGGCGGCCGGGTCGTTCTGCGCCCCGCCGGTCGGCTCCTTGATCAGATAATCGACGATCCCCTCGGCTGCCAGGTCCCGGCCCGAGCCCTTCAGTGCATCTGCGGCCAACTCCTTGTTGGAGGCGTCGCCATAGAGGATCGAAGAGAAGGCCTCGGGGCTGATGGCGCTGTAGAAGGCGTTTTCGAGCATGATGATCCGGTCTCCGAACCCCAGGGCCAGGGCGCCGCCGGAACCCGCCTCGCCGATGATGCACACGATGACCGGGACCGGGAGCGTGGTCAGGGTGGAGATGCACCGCGCGATGGAGAACGCCTGCCCCCGGTACTCGGTTTCCGGTACGGGGTAGGCGCCCGGGGTGTCCACGAAGGTAATGAGCGGCCGGTTGAACCTCCCGGCGAGCTCCATGAGGCGGATGGCCTTGTGATGGCCGGAAGGGCTCGCCATGCCGTAGTGATACCTGGCGTGGTCCTTCTGCCCCCTGGAATGCTTCCGATGGCCGATCACCACCACCGGGGTCCCGTCGAGAAAGGCAAGCCCGCCCCGTATGGCCGGGTCGTCTTCCGAGAGCCGGTCCCCGTGGAGCTCGGTGAAATCCTGGAAGATCGCGGAGAGGTAATCATCGAGAACCGGCCGTTCCGGGTGCCTGGCAAGCTCGATGCTGCCCCATCGGGAGATGCCCGCGTAGATCTCCTCCCGGAATTCGCTGACCTTCCTGGCCAGCTCGGTGGTATCGACTCCCTGGAGCCGGGCGATGCTCTCCTGGAGGTCCTTGAGCGCACTGTCGATCTCGTGGAATCGGTCCTTGGTCCTCATTGCAGCTCCACACACGAGGCGCCGAGCACCTCGGTCAGCCGGGCGAGCACGTCGCGAGACGGGGTCACCTGGTAGTCCTTGCCTGCATCGACGAGCACGAGCCCTTCTTCGGTGCTGATTTCGAAGCAGAGCTGGCAGCTCCCCCGCGATCCTGATATGGCTTCCTTGATGGCCCGGATCTCGTCGGCCTTCGTACCGGGCTCGAGGCGCAGGATGACCCTGCGCGCCAGGACCGACTGGGCCTGCTCGATGGGGTACACTTCTTCGGCGATGAGATCCATCTGGGCGTTTTCCCCCTCCTGGCCGCCGTCGCCCGTATCACCGCTGACCCTGGCCTTGATGACCACCACCGCGTCTTCCTTGATGGCATCCTGGTACTCGCTGTAGCACTGGGGAAAGAACACCACCGGTGCGGAGCCCTCGAGATCCTCGATAAAACCCCTGGCCATGGCCGAGCCCTTTTTGGTGCGGGAAAGGCTCAGCTCGCTCAGGATCCCGACGATGATCGCAACTCCGGACACCTCCGAGAGGCTCTGGGTGGTTGCTGTGGCGTACTTGCCGATCAGGGAGTCGTACCGCTTCAGGGGATGGCCTGAGATGTAGAAGCCCACGCCGTCCTTTTCCATCTTGAGCTTTTCGTTCTCCGGGAAGTCCGGGATGTCCGGAAGCTCGATGGTCCTGTGGGCGTTGTCCTTCGAGAACTCCTCGAGGCTGAAGAGGGTCTCCTGGCCGGCGAGCCGGTCCCTGGCCTTGCGGACGGCCTCGTCCATCAGGGCGTCCAGCACCTCGAGCAGGGCCCTGCGGTTGGGATGGAGACTGTCGAAGGCACCCACCCGGATGAGCGACTCCACCACCCGGCGGTTGACCTTGGAAAGCGCCATGCGCTCGAGGAACTCTCCCAGATCCTTGAAATTTCCCCCTCGCTGCCTTTCCTCCAGGATGAGCTCGACCGCCGATTTCCCCACGTTCTTGATCCCGGCCAGCCCGAAGCGGATGCCCTCCTCGGTGGCGACGAACTCCCAGCTGCTCTCGTTGATATCCGGACACAGGATCGGCACGCCCTTGGCCTTCAGCTCGGATAAGTGTCTGGTAACCTTGTCCGTGTTGCCCAGGTCGAGGGTGAGGTTGGCCGCCATGAACTCCCGGAAGTGGTGCGCCTTGAGGTACGCGGTCTGGAAGGCCACCAGCGCATAGGCCGCGGCGTGGGACTTGTTGAACCCGTAGTTGGCGAACTTTTCCATGAGGTCGAAGATCTCGACCGCCAGCTGCCTGCTCACGCCGTTGAGCAGGGCACCCTCCACGAAGATCTCGCGGTGCTCGGCCATCTCCGACGCGATCTTCTTGCCCATTGCCCGCCTGAGCAGGTCGGCCTTTCCCAGCGAGTATCCGGCCAGCTTCTGGGCGATCTGCATCACCTGCTCCTGGTAGACGATGATCCCGTAGGTCTCCTTGAGGATGGGCTCGAGGAGGGGGTGAGGGTACTCGATCTTTTCGCGCCCGTGCTTGCGGTCCGCATAGGAGGGGATGAGGTCCATGGGCCCGGGCCGGTAGAGTGCGACCGCCGCGATGATGTCCTCGAATTTCTCGGGCTTGAGCCTCCTGAGCATCTGCTTCATGCCCGAGCTCTCCAGCTGGAACACGCTGGAGGTATCGCCCTCGCCGATGAGCGTGAAGGTGGCCGGGTCGTCCAGGGGAATGGCCGAGATGTCCAGCTCCACACCCCGGCCCTTGAGGATCTCCAGGGTCTTGTGGATCACGGTCAGGGTCTTGAGTCCCAGCATGTCGAACTTGATGAGCCCGCACTGCTCGATGCACTTCATGTCGTACTGGCTGATGAGCATGCCCTTCTTGTCCACGTAGACCGGGACGTGCTCGACCAGGGGCCGGGAATCGGAGATGACCACCCCGCCCGCGTGCACCGACGCATGCCTGCTCAGGCCCTCCAGGGACCGGGCGATGGCGATGAGCCTGGCAACCATGGGGTCGCTGTCCATGAGCTGCTTCAACT
>JBASVF010000423.1:0-19688 GCA_049275795.1 Desulfomonilia bacterium | reverse complement strand
ACCGGTCACTGGGCCGGGTCGAGCAGATCAAGCGCTTTACCCTCATTCACCGTCCGTTCAGCCAGGAGAGCGGCGAACTCACCCCCACGCTCAAGATCAAGCGCAAGGTTGTCCTTGCCAATTACAGCGACCTGATCGAGGAGATGTACCGAGAGTAGTACCCGCCCTCCAACCCTGTCGCCGCGGACCCGCGGCGACAGGGAAGACAAGGCCGGCCCGTCCGGGCATGGCTTCCATCGGAAAGCGGCCTGATCGCCGATGCCCGGGATGAGGCCGCCTGACTTGAGGCTGATGCCTCCCCTTACCCCCTGGCTGCCTCTCCCCTGCAAAGCCGTGGATGCCGTGGGGAGAGGCTGCTCCGCATCGATCCCGAACCACAGGCCGGGCTCGCGCATGAGCGGCAGGCCTGCCGTCTGCGAATACCGTTATAACCTTTTGCTGGAAAATGAAAAATAAATCGGTTATATGGATGGGGGTTTTGCCGATGACACTCTTTACGGCGCTCATCTGACAGCTCATGAACCGGTCACACGGCAGCCTCCGGAAAGGGCGTCAGCCGCCTGGCCGGATCGCGGCTGATCCAGCACGCCGGGAAAACCTGGAGAGACGGTAGATCCGTTCGTGTACGTTACAGAAAGAATGCTCGCTGCGTGATTATGGACGTTATCTATGTCATAGCACCCATATTGCTGATTGCCATTGTCCTGGCAGCCGTCTGGCTCGACCGGTGGAGTGTGCCGGTCATACTGATCGCCCTCGGTGCAGGGATTCTCTTTGGCAGTGATGTCCTGAAGCTCCTGTACTTCGATGATATCCAGCTGGCCAACAGGTTCGCCAACCTCGCCCTGGTCTTCATTCTCTTCCACGGGGGGTTCTCCACCAAGAAATCCGACTTCAAGGCGGTTGCCTTTCCTGCAGGCGGTCTGGCGACCTGGGGCGTGATCCTGACCGCCCTGGCGACCTTCGGGGTTCTCCATGGACTGTTCAATTGGCCGCTCGAGATCTCTCTCCTGCTCGCCGCGATCATCTCTTCAACCGACGCCGCAGCGATCTTCTCGATACTGCGCCGGCAGTCCCTGCCTCCGCGGGTCTCGTCGACGCTCGAAATCGAAAGCGCAGCCAACGACCCGATGGCGATCCTGCTCACCGTGGCCGTGATCGAGGGCATCACTACCGGCCAGTCTTCCTGGCAGACCACGGTAGCACTGTTCATCTGGAAGTTCACGGCCGCTCCGGTCTTCGGTTGGTTCCTGGCCCGGGTATCGCTGTGGCTGTTCAATAGCCTGAGAACGCAGGACCGCGGCCACTACTATGTGCTCTCACTGGGAATCATCCTGCTGATCTACGGGCTTACCGAGATGATGAACGCCAGCGGAATGCTCGCGGTGTTCGTCGCAGGCTACCTGATGGGCAACCGCCCGTTCATCCACAAGCAAGGCGTGGACAACTTCTCATCCGCACTCTCCACGGTCGCCAACGTCTGCATGTTCGCCTTGATGGGGCTCCAGGTGTTTCCTCACCAGTGGGCGGAGCTCTGGCTGGACGGCATCCTGCTGTTCCTCGCTCTGACCTTCTTTGCGCGCCCCCTGGCGGTATGGTTGGGAACTCTGGGCATGCGTTTCGGATGGAGGGAAAAGACCTTCATCTCCTGGGCGGGCTTGAGGGGCTCGGTGCCCATCGTCCTGGCAACCTATCCGTCGGCCGCCGGGCTGGACATCGGGCAGGACATCTTCAACCTCGTGTTCTTTGCCGTGCTGCTGTCCATCGCAATACAAGGCTCTTCGCTGGGCTCCCTGGCGCGGCTGCTCAACCTCACGGTACCCGCGCGGCCCATGCCTCTGTTCAAGCTGGAGCTCGTCACCATGGCCCCCAGCGACTACGACCTCCTGGTAGTGAATCTGCCGGGCCCTCGAGGCGCTCTCGGACTTACCATCGCGGAGCTCAAGCTTCCTCCCGGCTCGGTGATCATCCTGATAACCCGCGGCGAAGAACTGGTGGTCCACAAGGGATCGACCCGACTGCAGGGATGGGACCAAGTGACCGTGCTCGCACACGCCGAGGATCACGAGACCATTCGTTCGGTCCTGCTGAATGCGCTTCCCCGGCGCGGTATGCAGCGCACAGGCGGTTGAGCGCCCCGTCCTTCCCCCGGCACAGGGGGGAGAACGCGTCTCTGATGGTCCCCAGGAGAGGCCTCACGGCTGCAGGGTGAAATCGATCGAGACGCTCTGGCCGTCGGCCACATCATGGATTACGATATCGTCCATATCGTCGCAGCCGGCGACGATCGTGTACGTGCCTTCAGGGAGGCTTACACGATACGTTCCGCTTTCGGACAAGATCTCATCCTTAACGACAATCGTCCCGTACCCCACGGTCGTCTGCCTGAACTCGATGGCAGCGGACAGGTCAGAGGTATCCGAAGGCAGGGTCAGGTCGAGCTCGATCTCCCCCGCCGGTGCGGCGGTCAAGGTAAAATCTCGGGTATAGTCCATCCCATAATCCGCACTGAGCTGAGAGCATGCCGCATTGAACCCGTCCCTGGCAGCCACGATGGCATACGTTCCAGGTTCGAGGTACATGAGGTACTCTCCCTCGTGCCCCGGCTCGCTGCTGGTGATCGTACCCTGGACGAGAGTGACCCTGTCCGTCCCGGGGTCATATGCCTGGAGGCTCACCGTGGCTCCGGCAACGGGATTTCCCGACTCGTCGGTGACCAGGCCGCTCAGGGTGGGATACTCCAGTATGCCCACGACCCTGATCGTGGGTTTGAGCAGCCATTTCCCGCTCCGGCCGGCCTTCACGATGGAGTGGCCTGCATCGAAGTCGAGCAGGAGGCCGGCCGTGAGCCCGGCCTCGACTTCAAATCCATGGACGAGCTTGATGCCCGTCTGGAACCCGCTGGGAACCCACAGCTTGATGGCCTGCCCCTCTTCGTCTATGAGGTAATTCGCATAAGGGTGCGCATTGCCGAGCAGATTCTCGGTGGCGTCAGGCTCGTCCCCCAGGATGAGCCGCATCTGCGTATAAGCGCCTGCTTGGAGGTCAGCAACCCCGAGATGGGCGGTCGCGCCGTTGACCAGATCCAGGAGATTGTAGGTGGTATTCGGCGTTAAGATGGTCTGCCACCGACCGTCCTGTGCGCCGGCCCGATGCACCTGGACCTCGGCGATGGTCACGTAAACCGCCTGGTAATCAGCGGCCGGGGCATCCGACAGCTCGATCGAAAGCCGGCCAGTGCCTGATGCCTCGCTGCCCGAGTCATTGCAGGAAGTCATTGCCGCTGCCAGGAAACCGGCAAGCAGCAATACTGCCAGGCTTCTGCCAATATTTTTCATGCACGCTTCCTCCTCTCATCATGTTTTCGCGGTGGATTTCTCTGCCCGGACTCCCTTCGGGACGCATCCGTCCAATCGATATCGAATGGTGCCCCGTAAGAGACAGGCTTGCCGGTGTCTCTTAAGAATATGTAATGATAAGCAACGCTTAGGCCATTATAAATAACTCGTGAATCCCGCATGTTGAAAGCGAGCCCCGGCCGGTCTGCTCGACAGGAGTGTAACTGCTCGTTCAAAAAAGAACATTTTTCCTTTTCCATTCGACTCCCGGAACATGCACCGCCCTGCCTGGACTGATGGCCGGCGACTCTACGCGGCATCGATCGAGGCTTTCATCGTGCCGCTCCACTTCCGGGCGGACTGCTGCCTTCAAGAGCGGGCTTGGCGGGTCTGCCGGGACACGGGTTGAGCTCACAGGGTTTTCATCAAAGATATCCTTCTTCCGGCAGTGCAGCTCCCGGGTCCGGCAATGCCCCAGCGGCGAGGTCCACCACCGCGCCATGGCCGCGTTTGCCCCGCATGGCCCGGCAACCCCGCCCGTAGAGGGGCCGAACCTGCACCCGTGGCGCTCATATCCAGGGCAGGAGGAAAATCCCGGGGCACGCAAGGGGTTGTTCACGGCGCCAAGGATCACAAGCCCGGGCGGCGCGAGGGCGCATTTTTCTCTTGTTCTTTCCTCAGTCTTGATGAAAGGATGAAAGGCGCAGGCTCTAAAGCCCGGGTATGAAAAGCGCTGGAGAAAGGCTGAACGAGCTTGGATCCGCCGCGGCGCCCGCATGGCTCTTGCCTGCCCTGCGCCGTGCTGTCGCAGAAAACTGCCGGCAACAGTCTTCCCGGTCTTGGCATGCCGGCGAAAAGGGGCACTGGCAAATGGAGAGATACCGCATATACTGCTCGGGGCCACTCTTCTGCCCCGAAGAGGTCGGCGGCATGACCGCGATCGCACAGGTGCTCGAAGACGCGGGGTTCGATACCTTCCTGCCTCACCGCGACGGGCTGGAGGCGTATGTGCTGTGCTTCTCGAACACGCCGTTTGCGTCGAGGGCCTCCGGCATTCGCACCCGCGTGGACCATGCCATCTTTTGCCTGGACGTCTACGAGCTGGTTCAGAGATGCGACGCCGTGGTGTGCAGCCTGAACGGACGCGTCCCGGACGAGGGCATGATCGTGGAGGCCGCCCTCGCGTATGCTGCAGGCAGGCCCTTGGTGCTCTTCAAGAACGACGTGCGCGCGCCGTTCGGGGGATACGACAACTCGATGCTTACGAGCCTGGTGCAGGGAAAGATCGTGCGCAGGTTGGGCGACCTGCCCGCAGCCCTCAGGGATGCGATGGCCCGGAAAACGGAGCCGGCGCCCCTGGCAGGCGACCTGCTCAGGGCGGCGTCCCGCGGCAGGCGCATCTCGTCCCTGCTGGAGAGCCTGCCCGGTGCGATGCCAAGGAAGAAGTGGGACCGGGACGTGATCGACCGCGTGCTGGAGGAATCGCTCATCGAGGAATGAGCACGGGAAAGGGGCCGTATCGTCCTTAAGAGGAGGCAAGCATGGCACGTTTGAGCGCACAGGGCATGAGGTGGCTCAAGGCGCTTCATCTCATCGCCGTCTCCTGCTGGGTCGGAGGCGCGATCGCGTTGATGCTCCTGTACTTCCTGAAAAGCGGGGTGGACGAAGGTGGCGTCCTGTACGGGATAAACCGGAGCATCAACCACGTGGATATGTACGTGGTGGTCATTCCCGGAGCCTTCGGCTGCCTGGTCACCGGGTTCGTCTACTCCTGCTTCAGCAAATGGGGGTTCTTCCGGCACGGGTGGCTCACCTGCAAGTGGATCCTGACCGTTGCGGCCATCCTCTTCGGGACGTTCTTCTTGGGGCCCTGGGAAAGGACCATGATGGAGCTCTCCGGCACCCTGGGGGCCTCGGCGACGGCCGACCCGGCATACCTCCACAACCAGAGGATGCACGCGATCTTCGGCACCGTGCAGACCCTGGTGCTGATCTCGATGGTGTTCATCTCGGTCTTCAAGCCCTGGAGGCCGGGAAGGAAAACGAGGGCGTGAGACGCCTGCCGGATCCCAGGCCGGGGCGGCAGTGGGCAAATGACCTTGCCGTCCAGAATGCCAGGGGACGTGCACGGGCAAGGAGCGGAATCAGAGGGCCATGGACAGGAACAGCGTGAAATTTTTCCACGAGCTGCGCGTCAGGTACGCTGAGGTCGACAGCCAGGGCATTGTCTTCAATGCGCACTACCTCACCTACTTCGACGTGGCCGTCACCGAGTACCTGAGAAGTCTCGAGTACGACTACCACGCCCTGGTCTCCGGGCAGGGGCTCGACTTCCACATGGTGAAATCCACGGTCGAATATCTGAAACCGATCGGCTTCGACGACCTGATCGAGATCGGTGTGAGGGCGGGCAGGATCGGGAGGTCGAGCCTGACCTGGGCCCTGGGGGTCTTCAGGAAAGGCCGGCCGGAGTGCACGGCGTGGGGAGAGATCGTATGGGTGTGCACCCGGCTGGGAAGCGGCACGTCTCACCCGCTGCCCGAGGACCTGGTGCGCAGGATACGGGCATACGAGGGGGTCTGAAAGCCCCCGCGCCTCACTTCGACCACCCCGGGGAACCCGATCCTCGGGCGTACGGCCTCGCAACCGGGGCCTTTGCCATTGACAGCGGGGTTTATTCAAGATAATTCGCCATGCACGAGGAGCCCCTCGAAACGGGGGGGCAAACGGCATGCAGCCGCCCGCGACCGGGCGGCAGACCGGAAAGCCACCAATGCCCGAGAAACGATTCATCATATCCGTGCTCGGCGAAGACCGGCCCGGCATCATAGCCGCGGTCAGCCGGGTGCTCTCAGACCATGGGTACAACATCGAAGAGGTGAGCCAGACCATCCTCCAGAACCAGTTCTCCTGCTTCTTCATCGTTGCCGGGCCGCAGGAGGCCTCGCCGGATAGGCTCTCGGGCGAGCTCGGGCGCAACACCCAAGGCTTCGATCTCTTCTTCCACGTCCACGAGCTGGGGGCTCCCGCAGGCCCAGGCGATCGAGCCAATGAGGGCGAGCCCTTCGTGGTCACCACCCGGGGGCCCGACCGCAGGGGGCTCGTGGCCGGCATCACCGCCGTGTTCGCGGCCTACGGCGTCAACGTGGAGCAGCTTCGCGCGGTGTTCAGGGGCGGCGACGAGCCTCGGGACAACACCATGATCTACGAGGTGAGCATCCCGGTAAGCGTGGACCAGGAGGAGCTGAGAGCGGCCCTTCGCGCAAAGGCCCGGGAGCTGGGCCTGGAGATCAGCATCCAGCACAGGAACGTCTTCGAGGCCATGAACAGGATCTGACTGCGGGATACCAGGCACAGGCTTAAAAAACAGTTAGGAGAACGGATTTCAAAGCCACTGCCCGGGCCTGCCCCACGCACGGTGGGCGTTGGGCCGAGAACGAGAGAGGAAGAGAGCGGATGTTCAGCCATACCGAGATCCTTTCGGTTCTGGAGATGCTCCGGAACGAGCACCTGGACCTGCGCACCGTGACCCTGGGGATCAGCCTCCTGGACTGCGCCAGCGACGACCTCGGGAGGTTCCGGAGCAGGGTCTACGATCGCATCACCTCCAAGGCCGCGCGCCTGGTGGAGGTCTGCGACCAGGTGGCCGAGAAGTACGGCATACCCGTGGTCAACAAGCGCATCTCGGTCAGCCCCATCGCGGTGGCGGCCGCGCCCTTTAAGGCGGACGGGATGGCGGCCGTGGCCGAGACTCTCGACCGGGCGGCCGGCCAGACCGGTGTTGATTTCCTGGGCGGGTTCTCCGCCCTGGTGGAAAAAGGCATGGCCAGCGGAGACCGCGCCCTGATCGACGCCCTGCCCCAAGCCCTGGCATCCACCGAGCGGGTCTGCGCCTCGGTGAACGTGGCGACCACCCGGGCCGGCATCAACATGGACGCCGTGCTGCTCATGGGCCGGCAGATCAGGAAAACCGCCGAGCTCACCAGGGAGCGGGACGGCGTGGGCTGCGCCAAGCTCTGCGTGTTCGCGAACATCCCGCAGGACGTGCCCTTCATGGCGGGTGCATACCTCGGCGTTGGCGAGCGCGACACGGTCATCAACGTGGGCGTGAGCGGCCCGGGCGTAGTGAAGAAGGCCATCGACCGTATGCTAGCAGAGAACCCGGATGCCGACCTGGGGCGGATCACCGAGCTGATCAAGCGCACCGCCTACAAGGTGACTCGCGCCGGAGAGCTCATCGGCCGCGAAGTGGCCCAGGTCCTGGGCGTGCCCTTCGGCGTGGTCGACCTGTCGCTGGCCCCCTCCCCGAACGTGGGTGACAGCGTGGGAGAGATCTTCCAGAGCCTGGGGCTCAAGAGCATCGGGGTGCCCGGGTCCACGGCGGCCTTGGCCATGCTCAACGACGCGGTAAAGAAAGGCGGAGCCTTTGCCAGCTCCAGCGTGGGGGGATTGAGCGGGTCCTTCATCCCGGTGAGCGAGGACCTCAACATCTCGCGAGCGGCCGAGGACGGCTCGCTGTGCCTGGAAAAGCTGGAGGCCATGACCAGCGTCTGCTCGGTGGGGCTCGACATGGTGGCCGTGCCGGGCGACACCACCGAGGAGACGATCGCGGCCCTCATTGCAGACGAGATGGCGATCGGGGTCATCAACAAGAAAACCACGGCTGCCCGCATCATCCCGGTGCCGGGGAAGAAGGCGGGCGAGCGTGCGCATTTCGGCGGCCTGCTGGGCGAGTCCGTGATCATGCGGGTGAACAACGCAACAGGAGACAACCCCTTCATCCGCCGCGGGGGGCTCATTCCAGCGCCCATCCACAGCCTGACGAACTGAGTCTTCCCGTAAGACCCTCTCATCGGCGCCGGCGGCACTGCGCCGCTGTTTGACTCCTGATGCCAAGACATTATTGAAGGTTATATGAGCATCACGGTACGACGGATATACGAGAAGCAGGATCGCGACGAGGGCATGCGGATTCTCGTCGACCGCCTATGGCCCAGAGGGCTGTCGAAGGCCGATGCCGCCATTGACCTGTGGGTGAAGGACCTGGCCCCCTCCGACGAGCTCAGGCGCTGGTACGGGCACGACAGCCGGAAGTGGGAGGAGTTCAAGAAGCGCTACTTCGCCGAGCTCGACAGGCACGCCGAATCGGTGCGAGAGCTCGCAGCCTGTGTCGAGTCCGGGGACGTGGTGTTCCTGTACAGCGCCAAGGAGCCGCGCTTCAACAACGCGGTTGCGCTCAAGGAGTACATCGAGTCGCTCATCCGGCAATAGGCCGGCGCATGCCTTTTAAACGCTCCCTCAGGCCGGGGCTATGCGGGCCCGGCCGATGCGCTGCCGCGCGCTTTGGCGGTTTTCCAGGCCTATGAATCGAAGCGCCTTTCTTACGCTTGCGGCTTGCAGCTGTGTCCTCGCCACGGCCCTGCACGCAGGAGCTCTTCCCGGCCCGCACCCCGGGGAAGACTTGCTGCGGCATTCACGGGAAGCCAAAGCCGCCGGCCCCGGCCCGAGCCCTTGGACGATCCAGATGGGCATCGCCGTGATAACCTCGAACCCTATCGGCGAGGTGCTCCTGGGCAAGGCCACGAGGGCCGGAGGTGATGCAGGCGGCGAGATGTTCCTGCTGGGCGTCTCGTACACCCTGCACGATTTCGACTGGCAAATCCGGGGCCGCCGGCTGCGCCCGCAGCTGGAGCTGCCCCTGGTCATCGGCCTGGTGGACGAAAAGGGACGGAGCCCGTTCTTCGACTACAACGCGGGCATCACCTTGAGGTGGAAAGATTTCCCGTTCAAACGGTATGTCTACACCAACCTCGAGAGCGGGGTCGGGCTGTCCTATACCGGGCACGTGCTGGCCATCGAGCGGCGGCGGCACCCGGGGAGGGAGAGGTCGCACCTCAAGTTCCACTGGCCGATCGAGCTCATGCTCGCGCACCCGAAGTTCAGAGGGCACCAGCTGGTATTGTTCATCCACCACCAGTCGGGCGGGCATGTCTTCGACGCTGGAGGGTCCAACCTGGTCGGGATAGGCTACCGCCGGGTCTTTCGCGAGGACCAAACAGGCCCGGGAGATTCCCGAACCGGGAGGTGAACCGCCCCGCTGGGGAGAATATACCCGGGCGGCTCCGCACAGCGCCCTGTGAGACGCCGCCCGATAGGATCCCTGCCGCCCGATGTCCCCCAGACGGTCGAATGCCGGCAAGAACGCTTAAAAAACTCCCGGATAAGGGCCGGCGGCGCCGTTCCTTGCCGTCAGGGCAGGGTCTGCAGGTCTCTCAGTCCTCGTGGAGCATGTTCTTGATGATGTAGCTGCCCGATTTCTCGTCCAGCTCGATCTCCAGGAGGTGACGGTCCCTGGCCTCTTCCAGCACACGGCTGAACGACCGGAAACCGTAGTAGCTCTCGTTGAAGCCGGGCATCCTGCGCCTAAGAGCCTGCTTGACCATCGAGCCCCAGATCTTGTCCTCCTCGCCGCGCTCCTCGAACAGTGCCTCGACGGTCTCGAGTACAAGCTCCAGGGCCTTCTGCTTGCGGTCCTCCTCCGGGCTCTCCTTCTGGGAGGCCTTGGGCGCTCCCGAGTTGCTGTTCTTCACCGCGGGCTTCCTGGCCTTGGGCTTCTGGGATTCGCTGCGGCGGACGAGGTCGTCGTAGAAGATGAACTCGTCGCAGTTGGAAATGAGCAGGTCGGACGACGAATTCTTCACGCCCACACCGATCACGATCTTATTGTTCTCGCGCAGCTTGCTCACCAGCGGCGAGAAGTCGGAGTCGCCGCTGATGATCACGAAGGTGTCCACGTGGAGCTTGGTATAGCAGAGGTCCAGCGCATCCACCACCAGGCGGATGTCGGCCGAGTTCTTGCCCGACTGCCGGACATGGGGAATCTCGATCAGCTCGAAGGATGCCTCGTGCATCACGGGCTTGTAGTCCTTATAGCGGTCCCAGTCGCAGTAGGCCTTCTTCACGATGATGCTGCCCTTGAGCAGCAGCCGCTCGAGAATCTTCTTCACATCGAGCTGCTTGTAGTTCGCATCCCTCACGCCAAGGGCCACGTTTTCAAAATCACAAAATACCGCCATGTTCTGGGTGTTGTTCTGCACAGCCATTTCCTCTCTCCTCCCTCATATCCGGCGGAAATCCGATTCCAAACGGGCGCCCGCCGCATTATTAGAAGATACTGCAGTCTTTTTTTAGGGTATTCATCCTTCGTTTCTCCCGGCCTGTCAAGGTCTTTAAAAACTCGCCGGGCAGGCCCTCGAGCACGATATCCCCCACAAACCCGCCGGCGAGCTTGACACGATCGACGGCCGATCTCCGCGTGCACGCTCTCCCCGCACGCAGGCTTCTCCTGGTTTCAGGCCGCGCCGAGCATGGCGGGAGTGAAGAACGGCGCATGGTTGGAGGTGAACGAGGGAGGGTCCCTCCTGACGATGCGGGCGATCTCCGGGCTGCGCCTGAACTCCCGGTCCAGGAACCGGCGGACCCGCTTCCTGTCCCATCCCTTTGGGTGAACGAACCCCTGGTAGAGCGAGAGGTCTCCCTGCGAGAAGTCGTACACCTCGAGGTCCCGGGCCTCGGGGCTGCCCTTGGGCAGGTTGAAGATGGCGAGGTTGAGAAAGCCCACGTGCTCCCGGTTTGCCTCGATAAACTTCATGGTCCTCATCGCTGCGGCCTCGTTCTCGGCCGGGGTGCCGAACAGGAGGTAGACGTAGGTGCCGATGCCCGATAAGGCCAGGGCCTTCAGGGCACCCGCCGCATCCTTGAGGCTGATGCCCTTGCCGAGCGCATCCAGCACGCCCTGGTCTCCCGACTCGATGCCGAGCTTGAGCATGACGCAGCCCGAACGTCTGAGCGCAGCGCAGAAGTCCGGGTCGCCCAGCTGCGGGCTTATGCGGGCAAAGCCGTACCACGGAGCGCCGGGACCGCTCTTCGCGAGCTCGTTGAGCAGCGACGGGCTCATGGCGTTGTCGCAGACATGGATCAGGCTGGGCTGACCATCCTTCGAGAGGGCCTGCATGTCTTGGACGGCCCTGAAAGCCGGTAGGGCCGAGTAGGGGTTCGCCTCGGCCTTCTCGGGGCAGAACGAGCACCTCGCCCAGTAGCAGCCTGAGGCGGTGCCGATTGGCACCACCCGCTGGGGCGAGAGGTAGGCATACCCATCGAAGGGCTCGAGGTCGGGCGGGCAGCGCCCGGGCCCCCTCCTTACACCCGCCAGGGAGAGGAGAAAATCCTCGCCGGGGCCTGCCACGAAGTCGTCGACCAGCCCCCCGAAAGGGTTTCTCCACTCCCCTCCCCTGAGCCACGAGGTCACGAGCCCGCCTCCCAGCACGATCCTGACCTCGGGGGCCAGCTTTCTCAGACAGCCTGCCATGGCGAGAGTGGTGAGCGCCTGGCTCAGGTAGTTGAGAGAAAAGCCCACCACCCCGGGGGCGGTCTCCTCCAGGGCCTCGGCCAGGCGCCTGCTGAAGTACGGGTAGAACACGTTCTCTTGCGGCTCCTCGGCCGAGCGGAGCAGGTCGAGGCTCCGGACGGGAGAAAGGGTCTCGTGGGCGAAGTTGCTCAGGCTTACCCGGCAGCCGGTCCCTGATGACCTGAAGGCCAGCACCCGGTCGATCTCGGTGACAGCCCTGATGTACCTGCCCGGGTTGCGAAAGGTGTCCTCGCGCTTCAGGCGGGCGAGGTTTTCCTCCAGGTGGCGGAGCGATCTCCTGGTCCAGGTGTCGGCGGCCCCTTCCCGGCCGGAGAGGAGAAAGCTCAATCCTTCGAGGTTTGCGTCGATCACGCGGCACCTCGCACCGTGCGCCTTCAGGGCACCGGCGAGCGCGGCAAGGCCTGCCGGCGGTTCGCACGGTTTTGAGACCGGGGGATGAACGAGCAGGATCTCACTCATGGCGGCCCGCCCCGGGTGCTTCCTCGCCCCGGGAGGCGCGCAGGTAGCGACGCAGCACGTAGACGCTGTCCGGTGTGCACGGCCGGCTCGCGATGAGCTCTTCGAGCGCCTCGATGGGATGGAACGACCCGCCCGCCACCTCCTCTGCCTGCAGGACGAACGGGCCGTCGTGAACGCAGGAGTAGGCCCTGCCCCAGACCCGCTGCCCCTGGTACTCCCCGTAGAAATCGAAGAGAAACCGTACAGCGGCCCCCTCGATCCCGAGCTCCTCTCGCAGCTCCCGCACGGCCGACTCCTCGCGGCTCTCGCCCTTTAGCACGACCCCGCCCGCGCACAGGTCGAGAAAGCCCGGGAACACGTCCTTGGTCATGGTGCGCTCCTGGACGAAGAGCTCTCCCCGGGAGTTGAACACGAGCACATACACTGCCCGGTGGACGAGCCCGCGCCGCCGCATCACCGCCCTGGGCGCGCTGCCCACGACCGTGTTGCCGGCGTCCACGATGACTACCTCCTCGGCGGGGCTCAACTCCGGTTTCACCACTGGGCCGGGCATTTTTGAAGAGCCGTGTTTTTCCTTGCCTGCATCGCTCATGAAGGATGGGCTCCTTTCTTCTTCCGCACAGGGTAGAGAATCCGGGGCATTCGTTCAAGAAGCAATCGCGGGTCCTGGAGAAAGCGCCCACGGGTTTCACGGCCGGGATTATCCCCTGCCGGGTAGAGAATATCACGCATCTACAGCCGCTCCTGATCCTTGCGTACCGGAAGCGGTCTCCGCCTGGAGGGGCCGGAGGACTGGGGTATTGATATATCTGTACAGAACGGATAGAAAATAGGGGCAAGCAGAACGATTCACCGCAGGAGCCAGCATACCCGCCGGCGCTGCTGAAAGGAAACCAACGTGCCTAAGATACTGATCGCAGATGATCATCCGGTTGTCAGATCCGGCCTGAAACAGATCATTGCCGGCGAGCCGGATATCGAGATCGTGGGTGAAGCAACCAATGGAAACGAGGTAATCGAGTTCATCAAGCAGAACCCCTGCGACCTGGTCCTGCTGGATATCGCCATGCCGGAGCGATCCGGGCTCGATATCATCAGCGAGATCAGGCAGCTCAGCCCAGACACCAAGATCCTCATCCTGAGCATCTACCCGGAAGACCATTACGCGGTGAGAGCCCTCAGGGCCGGTGCCCTGGGGTATCTCACCAAGGCCGGCGCTCCCCAGGAGCTGCTCGGCGCGATCCGCAAGATCCTGTCCGGAGGCAGGTACATCAGCCCCTCGCTCGCCGAGCTCCTGGCAACCGAGATCGACCGGAGAGCCTCCCACGCACCCCACGAGCAGCTCTCGGACCGTGAGTACCAGGTCATGCTCATGCTCGCCTCCGGCAAGACCGTAACAGAGGCCGCTCACGAGCTGAACCTGAGCGTCAAGACCATCAGCACCTACCGGTCCCGCATACTCGAAAAGATGAACATGAAGAACAACGCCCAACTCACCTTCTACGCCATGGAGAACCACCTGCTGGACTAGCCGCAACGCTTCCCGTCAAGTTCGGGCATTGCCCGTCGCGCCCCCCTGGAGATCCCCTCCAGGGGACATCTGGTCCGGGGCGGCCAAGGAACAGCGCATCCCGGAGGACACAGAAAGAGCCTGCCGGCCCCGATGCCCCTGATATACGGCCCTGCGAATCTCAAAGGCGGCCGCTCCCGCGATCGTGGGGGGCTCCCGGCAGCCGGTGAGACGGGATGCGCGGGCTGTGATACGATCACACGCGAAAAAACCGGGAAGCCTCGATCCCATCGCCGGATGATGAGCCATAGCAGCCTGAAGCATGCATGCTTTTTTAAAGCTGCTCATCCCATGCATCGAACCAGGCGGGAGGAACCACCGGTCATGGTCTACCCTGCTCGCTTCACGGCATGCGCAGGAGGAGCCGGCCCCGGCCATCTTCAAGATTTCGAAACCGCTTCGCCAACCCTTACCGCACACCTTGATGCGTACGGGTCGCCCGCGTATAGAACCCTTATGAAGGTTCTCCCCGCCCGCGGGTGTCGCGTCGGCCTATTGGGTATACCTGGGCGGGAATCGCAGACGAAGCCGGGGCGAGCAAAAACAGACGATGAACGGGCCATGGATATCGGCGCTGCTGCAGTCTGGCTTGCCTTATGATGAGTCGGATTATGTCCACGGCACGATGCTGTTCGTTGACGGCTGCATGACGCTGTATCCCGGGTTTGCTGCTGGTGGATAGCCTGCGGGAGAGGTAATGGCATGGGATACCTTCCCATCTCGGATTATGCACTGCTTTCGAACTGCCATACTGCAGCATTGGCGAGCAGGTTCGGGTCCATCGACTGGCTCCCGTTCCCGCGGTTCGACTCTCCCTCCGTGTTCGCCAGGATCCTCGACCGTAACGGCGGGCATTTCAGCATCACCCCGGCCGGGGTGAAACACATCGAACGAAGGTACCTGGATAATACGCTTTGTATTCAAACGGTTTTTCACACCCAAACAGGCACGGTAGTCCTCGAAGACCTCCTCGCCCTGGGTCCGAATAACACCGGCCATGAGCTCGGATCAGGATCACCCCGTGCATTGATCCGAAGGCTGAGATGCGTTCGGGGCAATGCCCCGGTCAGGATAGAGTATGCTCCCCGCCCTGAATACGGCCTGGTCATCCCGCTCCTGAAGGAGACGGAGGAAGGCATGTATGCCAAGGGAGGAGCATCCATCCTGGTTCTCACCTCACCACCGCTCGACTTCAGGCATGAAGACTCCATCGCCCGGGCCGAAGTCGATCTCCAGCAGGGAGACGAGCACTATTTTTCCCTGGAATACTCCAGCACCATGGATATGCCCATTCATCCCTGGCCGAGAGAAAAAATGATATCATACTTTCGAGGCACGATACGGTCCTGGAAAAGCTGGTCCATTCTCCACCAGAATTACCAGGGTCCGTGGAAGGAGCTGGTCCATGCATCGGGCAGGTTCCTGCAGGCCCTGACGTACTACCCGACCGGGGCGATCATTGCGGCCCCGACCACGTCATTGCCGGAATCAGCTGGCGGGAGCAGGAACTGGGATTACCGTTTCTGCTGGATCAGGGATGCGAGCCTTACCCACAATGCCCTGTGGGTCGCCGCCTGCCCCGACGAGTCCATAAAATACTTCGATTTCACGGCTCATGCCGCACTGTCGCACATCGAGCGCGATCTCCATGTCCAGGCGGTTTTCGGAATAGGCGGGGAACACGACCTGAGCGAGCGCGAGCTCCCTCACCTGTCCGGATGGCGGGAGAGCAGGCCGGTACGGGTAGGCAACGATGCCTGGAAGCAGAAGCAAATGGATATCTATGGCGAGCTTCTCGATGCAGCCATGCTCCTGAAGGATTACGTAAGGATCCAGGACCGCGAAACCCGCATGATGCTTGCCGGCATGGCCGATATCGCCTCGTTGAAATGGATGGAAAAGGACCAGGGGATATGGGAGATGCGCGCCCCGGCAAGGCATTTTACCTATTCAAAGCTCATGTGCTGGGTTGCTCTCGACAGAGCTATCGGGATGGCGGATTTGATCGGGGCAGGCGATCGGGTCTCCTCCTGGGGAAGAGCCAGGGAAGCCATGAGAACCTCCATCCTCTCACGTGCGTGGAACCGTGAATTGAAAGCCTTTACCCAGACTTTCGAGGGCGATGCTCTCGATGCCTCGACCCTGATGATGCCGATTGTCGGGTTCATCCGGGGAGATGATCCGCGAATGCTCTCTACCATCGATGCGATCGAGAAAAAACTCACCGATCCCCACGGGCTCGTATATCGCTATAAAACTCCCGACGGTCTGGAAGGCGGGGAAGGAACGTTTCTCACATGCACGTTCTGGCTTGCCCATGCCCTGGCCCTGGCAGGAGATGTTAAGCGTGCACGAGAGGTGTTCGACAGAGCGGCTGCTTTCGTGAACGATATCGGGCTCCTCCCGGAAGAGATCGACCCCGGTACCGGTGAATTCCTGGGCAATTATCCCCAGGCACTGAGCCACATAGGGCTGATCAACGCAGCATGGGCCATATCTCTCGCAGAGAACACGGGGAATGGAGCATGATCGGGGGGCAACCGCCGCCATTTTACTCAGGGCAGGCTTACATATCTTCACAGTGATTCAGTCACTCCGGGGTTGTTGTATTGAGCACTTGTGAGATGAGGAAAAGGGCATTGCCGTAAAACCCGGCAATGCCCTTTTGCGGTTTACCGTTGATCAGTAGCCTTCGTTGTTGGAGACCCAGTCCGCGATCGTCCCGTGGCCGTCCCATACCAGCTCACCGGTATCGTACTTGACCATCTTCACGGCCCATGTCGGGCAGTCGCCGACGCAGCGGCCGCAGCCATAGCACAGCTCGCGATCATAGTTCGGCTTGGTGCCGGCGTCCTTGTCCAGGGTGATCGCGCCATACGGGCAGACCGTCTCGCACAGGCCGCAGCGGTTGCACTTGTCGTCATCGAACTCCGGCACCACCGGGGTGATCTCCTGCATGTACGGCCCTTCGCGCTTCAGGTCCCTGAGGTACCGGTAATCCTTCCTGAGGTCGGGGATATCCTTGACGGTCTTGAACCCCTTGCGGTCCATCCATTCGTTCAGTCCCGCAATTGACCTGCCCAGCACGCCCACGCCGCGGGAATAGATCGCCGAGCACATACCCACCAGGTCACAGCCGATCATGAGGTGCCGTGCAAGGTCGTCGTTGGTGTAGCATCCGCCGCCGCCGATGTACGGCATGTCGGGCACGGTGCAGGTGGTCTCGAGAATCTTTGACAGAGAGAACATCTGCCATCCCCTGCCCATGGATGCTCCGCCCGAGGCCGGAACCCCGTAGAAGGTGCAGGTCTCGTGGTCGATCCAGGTGGCATAGAACGCGTTGTTGCCGGATATGGCCTGGCCCCCTGCCTCCTTGATCGCCAGGGCCACCCGTGCGGTGTTCACACACTGCGGCGTGGTCTTGAAAATGATCGGGATCTTGACCGCTTCCACGCATGCCTTGGTGACCTTGTAGGCCGTCTCCGGGTCCAGGGCCAGGGGCGCGCCCACGTCCTTGTGTGCATCCACGGCGCCGAAGGTCGCATGAGGGCCGCCGGTATCGAGTTCGATCATGGGCACGCCCCGCTCTTCCATGTCCTTGAGAAACGGGATCCAGGTCTCGGGGTCCGAGCCGATGCCCGAGCAGGAACCGATAAAGAGAATGTCGAACTCCTTGGCGGTCTTCAGACACTTCGGAAGCTCCTCATCGAGCCACTTCTCGTACGGCATGTTGTGGAACATCTGGGTCGCGAACCAGGAATCCTTGAGGTCATCGCCGTAATGCCTCAGCGAATAGAAAAACGGCCGAGGCCAGCGGTGCGGCCCGTCGATCTTGTGGACCGTCTTGGCGATAACCCAGCCGACTCCCTGCTCGCCAACACGACGGACGAGCTTCTCCACCCCGCCGTAGTCACACGATGTCACGCCAACAGGGTTCTTTACCTGATGTCCTAAAAACGTGGTCGTCAAATCTGCCATTGTTACCTCCTCGATGATGTTTTTCTTGTTTGCTCTGCCGATGACGGGAACGGCATCCACAGCATGCGGCCAATGGCTGCTCCACAATATCCGCCTCTCCTGCAAAGAAATCGCCGACCCTGGATATCGCTGAAACGGCCGGGGTTGAGATGGTTCTTGCAGAGAGGCCCCGCCCGTGGCAGCGATACTCATTCCTTGTATGGAGCCCATGCCGGCTTTCGACATACCGGTTATTCACCGGCGGCTCCTGCCAACACCTCACCGGGGATCGGGTGCATCCTTGTGCGCGGACCATGTTCGTCACCCGCAGATGAGCGGGGCCGACACTCCCCTGGCCATCATGTTTACGATATCCTCGCTGATTCCATGGGCCATCAGGGTCTTGAGGAAGATCTTCCAGCCGGGTATCGGCGGATGGTGGCACTGGCCTGCATCGGTGATGAGCACGATGTGCCGGGTCATTTTTCCTTGATCAGCTCCTTAATGAGGTTGATGGAATAATCGAATGGTCATGACCCGATCCTGCAGGCCGGCCCGCGGGGTGATCGAGCACTCGGCGAACTTGAGATGGCTGCCGAGCTCGCGGAAAGTGTCTGCCGGTTTTTTTGGAATCTTACGGCAGATACGAGCGATTTCGAGCAGTTCCTCTTTGCGCCGTTCGTCGTTACACCCCCTGGCGTGGTTTTTAAGCGAAATTGACGACCCCTTCCAGGGCCAGCCTCACCCTCTTGTAGAAGTTGTACTTGTCGAACTTCTCCTTGGTGCTCAGGCCTCCCAGGGCGTTGATGCGCTCGTCTATCCTTTTCAACAGCCCCTTTATACCCTCATCGATGACCTTATGGTAGTCTACAATGACCCAGCCATCGGGCATGTCATACATGAATCGGAGAAACACAAGCTGTTGCTGCCATTTCTCCACCTGATCATAGTCGCCCTTGGTCTACTTCAGGTATTTCTCCGCCAGGGTCCGCCAGCCCTTGCCTCCCGGAACTTGGCCGCCTCGGGGTTCTTCTCCTTGTCCTCCGGGCAGATGAGATAAACGCCCAGCCGGTCACCCGGTCTCTCCTGCAGGTATCCCTTGATACTGCGTTCCTCTTCCCGCTTGATGTACTTGAATTCTTCGATCATCCAGCACTCGTTTTCCGGGTACAGCTGTATGCCTTTGAAGCAGCGGGATATGTTTCCCACGATGATCTCATCATCCTATCTTTTCCGTCCAATATTGGTCAATACGTGTTTCAGTGCACCGCCCTCTCGGAATCGATACGCGGTTCGTGGAACAGATCGAGATGTATTCCCGAATGGAGCAGACCATGGAAGAGATGCAGCGCCGATACATTCAGTATGTGCTCCAGAATACAGGAGGACGCATCGGGAGTAAGGGCGGTGCGGCAGAGATCTTGGGCATGAAGCGGACCACCCTGAACTGGCGAATAAAAATCTGGGAGGGTTCAGCATTGGACCAACGAGAGTAAAGCCGATACTCGACCCGTGATGATCAACCATACCCCGAGGCCCCGTTTCCCGGGAGCAAACCACGCGGCGGGCAAGGTCATGGCTGACATGGCTGCCGCACCGCTGCCCAGTCCTGTGATCAGCCTCAATATGAAAGCCGTGGTGAATGAATTGGCGAATCCGGTTCCAATCATGGAGAGTGCTGATACAAGGAAGGGTTCCCGGCGCCTGCACGCTTGCCGGGGACTCGCATGCACGTTCCCTGCCCATATCCGGGTGCGCTCCTCAGCCGCCCCGGCATGCCGTGTCGCAGGAGTCGGGCGCCGGGGGTTTGAGAGAGCCTGCGGATCAGCATCTCCTGGATCCTCTTCCATATGGGATTCCCAGCGCGCGCATGCGATGCCTGAGGGTGCTCGGGTTCACACCCAGCAGCTCGGCCGCACCGCCCTTCCCCTTGACC
>JBASVF010000422.1:0-2281 GCA_049275795.1 Desulfomonilia bacterium | reverse complement strand
AGATATCCGACTTTCTGCTGCTCATGCAGATGGTTGACCATCCCTTCGTGTTTGAGTCCAAGGAGCAGGCGAAGGCACAGATGACACATCTGCAGAACCTGTTCTTCCAGATGAAATACTGTCCCTTCCAGGGGGATGACTACCGGCGTTACCGGTCGGAGATAGAGTCCATTCTTAATGGCAAAGGAGTTAGCCAGCCATGATCATGGAACATTCCAGAATCGTCCGCGTTCAGGGTGATATCATTGCGGTTCCCGCATCCGGCATCGCTTATGGCGAGCTGGCTACCGTCAAGAGCCGCCGGGGTGTATCCCTGGCTCAGGTCATACGCCTGCGGGGAGACGAGGTCTATCTGCAGGTTTTCGCCGGGTCGCGCGGTGTTTCCACCGGCGATACGGTCCGGTTCCTCGGCCACCCCATGCAGGTGGCATTCGGCGACGCACTGCTGGGCCGGATCTTCAACGGATCGGGTGAGCCGATCGACAAGGGCCCCAACCTCCAGGCGCTGCCCCGCATCAACATCGGCGGCCCGTCGGTAAACCCGGTAAGGCGTATCATTCCCCGGGGATTCATCGAGACACGGGTTCCCATGGTCGATGTCTTCAACCCGCTCGTTGAGAGCCAGAAGTTGCCCATTTTCGCCGCGGCGGGCGAGCCCTATAACGAGCTCCTCGCGAGAATCGGCATGCGTGCCAACGCCGACGTGGTTATCCTGGGCGGCATCGGGCTCAAGCACGACGAATACCTGAAGTTCCGCATCGCCTTCGAGCAGGCCGGCGTGCTGTCTCGAACGATCATGTTCGTTCACACCGCATCCGACCCTGTTGTGGAACGGTTGCTGGTTCCCGACATGGCCCTCGCAGTGGCGGAGCAGTTCGGCGTTCAGGGCAAGCGCGTGCTCGTGCTGCTTACCGACATGACCTCGTTCGCCGACGCCATGAAGGAGATCGCCATCTCCATGGACCAGGTTCCTTCAAACCTCGGCTATCCGGGATCGCTGTACAGTGACCTTGCATCGCGCTATGAAAAGGCCGTTGACTTCGACGGCGCGGGCAGCATCACGATCTTGGCCGTTACCACCATGCCGGGCGACGACGTGACCCACCCCGTTCCCGACAACACCGGGTACATCACCGAGGGCCAGTTCTATCTGCGCAACGGCGTCATCGAGCCCTTCGGGTCACTGTCCCGTCTGAAGCAGCTCGTCATCGGCAAGGTCACCAGGGCCGATCACGGCTACATCATGAACAGTATGATCCGCCTGTTCGCCCGCAGCCGCGAGGTGGAGCAGAAGCTTGCCATGGGCTTCGACAAGACGCCGGAAGACGAACGGTTCCTCAAGTATGGGCGCCTGTTCTACGAGCGATTCATGGACCTGCGCGTCGATCTGGGCATCAACGAGGCCCTTGACCTCGGATGGAAGACACTGGCAGAGTGCTTCCGGCCCGACGAAGTTGAGATCAAGCAGGAGTTCATAGACAAGTATTGGCCGGCCTGATCGACCGGAGGGAAAGACCATGGCGGAACGTATCAAACTGAACAAGATATCCCTTCGGACCCAGAAGCAGAAGCTTGCCATGTATCAGCGTTTCCTCCCGGCGTTGGAGGCGAGGAAACAGCAGCTCATGATGCAGCTGGCTGCGGTGCGCGCCCAGATCTCGGAACAGGAAGCCCGCCTTCAGGAGCTCCTGGACGAGATCAGAGCGTGGGGGGCCCTGTACGGGGTCATCGGTCCGCTGCTGAAATACTTCATCGAGGTAAGGGAGGTCAGATCATCGGTCGTGAACGTGGCAGGGCTCAAGGTGCCTAAGTTCGAAGGCGTAACCTTCAACGATCCATCGTACAGCTATTTCGCCACGCCGCCGAGTTTCGAACAGGTCTTGCGGCGGAGCCGCGAGGCGATCGAGTGCCGCGAGGCGATCCGCATGCTCCAGGAGGGGGAAAAGGTTCTCTTTGAGGGGTTTCGCAAGACGAGTCAGCGCATCAACCTGTATGAGCAGCGCCTGATTCCCGAATGCCGCGAATCGATCCGCAAGATCGTGGTCTATCTCCAGGACCAGCAGGCGGCGGCTGTTGGTGTGGCCAAGGTGGCCAAGCGCCTTGCCGAGGCGGCAATGCTCGAAGAGGCAAATGCTTAAGGCCGGTACGGGTATGCATGCGTTCGGGCATATAGATAAGGAGCAGGGACGTGGCCATAGTTAAGATGATGAAGGTATTCATTGTCGGACCTGTCGATGACCAGGTGGAAACCATCCATCTTCTCCAGTCACTGGGTGTGGTG
>JBASVF010000421.1:0-4468 GCA_049275795.1 Desulfomonilia bacterium | reverse complement strand
GGTCATACCGGAGGATGTCTCTTTTTCGCTGCAGATTTTTATCCCAAGCAGTGTCCCTTGGCGGGCGAAGGTCCCGCATCCTTCAAGAAATCACCATCCGGGTCTAGATCTTCCCGACTTCGTAGAGGGGGCCGTATTTTCGCTCATGAATTTTTGATAAAATTCCGTTACTGTATACATCATCGGGGGGATACCCCGGAAGCGGGGCGCACCTTTCACGCGCCGATTGAAGAAAAGAAAGGCCATGACAGACAAGAACTCGAATCAGAAGACCAGGATCCTTCTCGTGGATGACGAGCCCGATACCCTGGACCTCATCTCGACATACCTTGTGGATAAGGATTTCGAGGTAACGACATCAGCGAGCGCCGAAGACGCGATCAACAAACTGGAGCAGAACGGCTACGAGATAGCCGTGCTGGACCTGCACTTGCCCGGCATGACCGGAGCCGACCTGCTGAGGCATATCAAGGACGTCTGCCCCCACATCCGGGTGATCATGATCACCGGCTACGGGACCATCCGCGACGCCGTGGAGTGCATGAAGCTCGGGGCCTCGGATTTCATCACCAAGCCCATCCTCCTGGATCACCTCCTGCTGTCCATCAACCGGATCGTCCAGCAGTCGAGGCTGGAGGAAGAGGCCAAGCTCGCCGCGTACTACAAGAACCTCTCCAGGACCGACGAGCTCACCGGGTTGTGCAATTTTCGCCACCTGGTCTCCCTGCTCAAGAGCGAGGTGACCAGGCACCTGCGGTACAACCGGACCATGTCGCTGGCCATGATCGACATCGACGACTTCAAGGTCTACAACGACTCGAAGGGGCACGAGGAGGGAAATGAGCTCCTCATGCGCCTGGCGCACGTCTTTCGCCGCAATACGAGGAACTGCGACATCCTGGCGCGATACGGAGGAGAGGAATTCGTCATCCTGTTCCCGGAAACAGCTCTGGAAGAGGCGCTCGTCGTGGCTGATAGAATCTGTAAAACCGTGGCCGTGACCCTAGAGATCAGCGTCACGATCGGCCTGGCAAGCCTGCCTCGCCATACCACGAACGGCAACGAGCTCATCAGGATGGCCGACAGGGCCATGTACTGGGGCAAACAGCACGGAAAGAATCAGATCGTGGTCTATCAGGAATCGATGTCCACGTGCAGGTAAAGGTCACCCGCCTTCTTCGCCGGGTTTTTCCTCCCCATGCCCGAGAGCTTCAGAACGGTTCCCGGCTTGGAGCCCCGGGGAATGCTCACCTTGATCCTGCGCTTCGAAAAGCCGGGCCGGTACTCGATGGTAACAGACCCGCCGCTGGAAGCGATCTCGGAAGGAATGCGGATCTGCTCATGGATGTCCATGACGGAATGGAAGATCTGCGAGGCACGCTGGGCGGCGAGCCTCATCAGTGAGCGCCTGAGGACTTCCCGGGGGTTCCCCCCGCTCATGAGGGCCTCGTAGGCGATGACCCTGCCTACCATGAGCAGCCTTTCCAGCCACTCCCTCCCGATGGGCAGGCCCTCGAAAACATCCCGGTACTCCGAGCGGGAAAAGATGTCCCGGTACACGTCCTCCCGCTGGAACCCCAGCCTCCGGTCCAGGTCGTATCTCCTTCTCTTTGCCGGGTCCACGAGCACCCCGTAAGCCTCGGTGATATCCCGGAAGTATTCCACGGACCGCGGGTCCTCCTGGTTGAGGTCGGGGTGGAACTTCAGAGCAAGCCTGCGGTACGCCTTCTTGATATCGTCGGTGCCGGCGTCCTTGGAGACGCCCAGAATCTGGTAGTAATCCTTGACCATATGCCCGCTTCAACAAGCCCTATTCTTCAGCATGCCTCTCTAACGGCTGGATTGTATGAAGGTCTCCTCGGGCAGCTTGATGGCGGTAAGGACACCGCCGTAGATGGCCCCGGTGTCCACGCCGATCTTGTCGTCCTTGACAAAGGGCCTGCCAAAGGGGGTGTGCCCGAATATCACCTTCTTGTCCAGGCCGGTCGGAGAAAAGATGAACTCATCACGGATCCACACCAGGTCTTGCCGCTCCTGCCTGAACATGGGCACTCCGGGTCGCACCCCGGCATGGACGTAGATGTAGAACGCATCCTCGTAGTACCACTTGAGCTCGGCATAGAAGTCCCGGTGCCTGGGGCTGAGCGCATGTGCCACCTGGGTATGCGAGGTAAAGGGCGCATCTCTCAGGTAGGACTTCACGGTCTTCTTGCCGCCGTTGGCGAAGAACATTGCCTGGTTCCTTCCGAACTCCAGGAATTCCAGGAACATGTCCTCGTGGTTGCCCCTGAGGAACACGCACCGGGTGTGCGCGGAGAGATCGATCAGAAAGTCGATGGTCTCGACGATACGTTGGCCCCGGTCGATATAGTCGCCCAGGAACACGAGCGTATCGTCTCTGCCGGGATCCATGCGTTGAACGAGGTCTTCCAGCTGATCCAGGCAGCCGTGGATGTCTCCGATAGCGAATGTTCTCTTCATGGTCACACGGGAGCGGGGCGCCCCAAAGGCTTGGGGGCGGTCATCAGCTCCCTTTTTTGAGCCGTATGGTTTCTATCTTGAGCTCCGGAATCTTCTCCCGGGCTTTCCTGGAGTCCGGATTGATCTTGAGGGCCAGCTGGTACGCCTCCAGGGCTGCCTCGATGTCCTCGAGCCGCTGCTTGCCGGTCCTTGTCGCAGCACGAGCCTCGAGGGCGTAGGCGAGCGTGATGGCGGCGTCGTGGTCTTTCGCGTGGTCAAGGTAATCGCGAGCGGCCGGGATGATCTTCTCGTGGTCCTTGAGCCCCACCGCGGCCGACAGCAGCCCTTTTCGATGTTCGTTCTTCTTCTCCTTCTTCAGGAGGGCGTCGTAATAGCCGTATGCCGACTTGTGGTCCCCGGTTTTCAGGGACAGGGCGGCGGCTTTCAGCAAGGAGTCACGATCGTCGGGCTTTACGGCCAGCGCCTTCTTGAAGGTCTCCAGGGCGTCCTTCTCCTTGCCCGCCTTCTCATAGGCCGCTCCCAAGTTGAAGAGCAGGACCGGGTCCTTGGGCGAGAGCTCCACCGCCTTGGCATAGTAGGTGACCTGCTCGCCGGTGTTTCCGAGCCTGCCCATGACCATTCCGAGCTGGGCATAGGCGTTGCCGTCCTTGGGGTAGCGGGCGACATAGCGCTTGAGCAGCGAGGCGGCCTCCTTGTTGTCGCCCCGTTTGAGGGCATCTTCTATCACCGGGATCAGGATCTCTCGGTCCCCCGCCTTGTTCGCCGCCTCGCGGTAGATCTTGAGCGCCTCCGCCTTCCTGCCCGCCTGCTCGTAGGTCTTGGCAAGGTCGATGATGATGGCCTCGGAGCCCGGGGCGAGCTCGAGGGCTTTGTTCAGATGCCCCACCCGGCCGTCGAAATCTCCGAGCTGCCCGGAGATGTAGGCCAGCCGGCGATAGGTGTTGGCGTCGGCCTTGCCCTTATCCACGATCTTCTGGCTCATTGCCAGGGCTTCCCTGTACATGCCCAGCCTGATGTAGCACCGGGAGAGTTCGGCGTGGGCGCTCATGTTCTCGGGCTCGGACTCGGTGATTGCCTTGTAGATGCCGGCCAGGGTCTCGAAGTCGTTCCTGCGCGTCAGCAGCTCGTCGAGCATGGACAGGAACTGGCGGTTCTTTGGGAAGCTCGCATGGGCGCTCTTCAGGATGAGCAGCCTGTCGTCGTCGTTCTTGGCCTCCTTGATCCGGCTCAGGAAATCCTGCTCGGTGAGCTCCATCTCCATGGGGACCTTGGCGATGTTGTACTCGAGGTAGTAGATGTCGATGGGAACCGAGCGAATGCCCGCGGCGATGAGCTGGTTGCGTATCTGGGACGTGTCAATCGGCTCGTGCAGGTCATTGCTCCCTCCGAAACCCACCACGTCGGCCGTGAGATAGGAGTCGAAAAAGGTGTTGGCCCTGACCTTGGTGATGACGATGGTCTCCGTTCCCTTGACCTTCAGGCTCTCTCCTGCATGGATGGTCTGGGCAGTGCCGTCCACGCTCACATCCAGGGAGATAAAGGCAGGCGGCTTGCGGAAGATGAACGATATCAGGGCCTCTCGTATCTGCCCGAGTCTTCCGCCGATAGGAACGCTGAGAAACAGCACGAATCCAATGGCGATGACCAAGACGACAATGAAAGCGGCGTTTCCTCTCTTACCCATTCCTCGCCCTTGTGTTTGCCGGTATTGACCCGGTTATTACCAAGGAACTGCCCATCTGTCCATGCCCTTTTTCACCGGGCCGTGCGCATGGAATGACGTTCCGGGCAGGCCTGGCCGCACATCTCCCCGTTTTCCCCGCAGCCGGCCCCGGGTCCCTGTACGGACCGGAAAACAACGAAAACCTTGACCTCCCGGCCGATTTCCCCTAGTATTGCCGTGGAATCCATCTCTGAAGACTCCTCACAGAACACCCCCCATACATTTTTGATACTTGGTTTGCTGGTATGAAACGAGGTCTGACAC
>JBASVF010000420.1:0-6182 GCA_049275795.1 Desulfomonilia bacterium | reverse complement strand
ATGAGGAAGGCAAGGAAATCGTCGGTCCCGGCAAGGGTGCACTGTGCATCAAGAAGGCCTGGCCGGGGATGATGCGGGGCGTGTGGGGCGATCCGAAGCAGTTCAAGGAAATCTACTTCTCGCAGTTCCCGGGCTACTACTTCTCGGGTGACGGCGCCGAGCGCGATGAGGACGGCGACTACAGAATCACCGGCAGGATCGACGACGTCATCAACGTATCCGGCCACAGGATGAGTACGGCCGAGATCGAGGCCGCGCTCACCTCGCATCCCGATGTCGCGGAGGCCGCTGTCGTCGGATTCCCGCACGATATCAAGGGCCAGGGCATCTTTGCATACGTGACCCTGAACACCGGCGTGGAGAAGAGCGATCAGTTGAAGAAAGACCTGATAGCCCTGGTTCGCAAGGAGATCGGCCCCATCGCTTCCCCGGACTTAATCCAGTGGGCCGACGGTCTGCCCAAGACCCGCTCGGGCAAGATCATGCGTCGCGTACTCAGGAAGATCGCTGCCAACGAATTCACCGAACTGGGCGACGTCTCGACCATGGCAGATCCCACGGTGGTGGACGATCTGATCAACGGAAGGAAAAACATCGGGTAGTACTACAGCAGGAAAGGCTCCGGTCGAGGGTGGCCGGAGCCTTTCAGAAATACATCGTGAACCAGCTCAAAAAAAAAGCCATGTAACGCTTTGCATGAGGAGAGAAAGTGAGGAATCGGTCCGAGCTTTTCTCTCCTCGATATTTTTTCCAGCTGATTCACCGGTCTTATAGCACGATCATCCTACACCTCGCAAGAGGATTCCTACAGGAATATTCCCAGGAAACCTGTGCACCTTGACCCCAGGCACCATCCGGGGCCGGGCTTCCGAGAGCCGTCTCCAGGCGGGAGAGGACATTGGAACTCGAACAAAGGGCCTGTCCATCCCTTCGCCGTTGCTTCCCAGGGGAAGGGGGTGTCGGTGGAGCGGCTGGCTTAGCCGGTCCGCTCCGATGTCGCGGAAGGCGGGATTGCCTGGAGATTCACACACCTGGAACGAGGCCTGGCTTGAATACCGGCCCCCGGGCCGACGGCGATTGAGGGACCGATCATGGATTGAGCGGTTAAGCGTCGTGGGGCAGGGGCCCGGCAGTATACAGGGAGCGGGAGGAGGGTGGATATCCTCCCGCTGTGTTTTCGTACCCGGCGCGTGTACGAGGATGCGTCACTGTGACCGGGAGTGATAGCCCGCCTGGTGATCAGCCTCGTAGGCGAGATTCAGCGACAGGGTGAACATGTTGCCGCACTTGCTCTCGACCTCGAACTTGCATTTCTTGAGGATCTTCAAGATGGCATGGTTCTCGCGCAGGGTCTCTGAGATCACGCTGTCCACGTTCCAGTGCTTCACCAGCCCCACGCTCAGCTCGGAGAGAATCCGGCCCAGGGTCTTGTTCTGCCAGGGGTCGGATACGATCACGGCAAACTCGGCCTCGTTGTGTCCTGAGATCTTGATGAGCCTGGCGATGCCGATGATCTTGCGGCGGGTGCCCTCGACGGTCTCTGCGATGATGGCGAACTCTTCCTCGGGGTTGATGTCGCAGAAACGCTGAGCCCGCTCCGGGGTGGGGCTGAATGGAGAGAGGAAGCGCATCCACAGCGATTGCTGCGAGCAGGAATTGACGAACTCGGTCCAGAGTTCCATGTCATCGACCTTCAGGAGGCGGAACCTCACAGAGTGGTTGTCGATCATGAACGACTTGTCTGCCAGGCGGCTGTCCAGCATGTTGATCAGGGCGGTGCGCCTGTGCTGCTCGTAGCGGTACATCCAGGACAGCACGTCCACCGCCATCTCGGGCGTGGAGTAGACAGGGATTCCGGCCCGTTCCATGGCGATCACGTCGTTGATCATGAACTCCTTGCATGCAACGCAGCTCAGCACCGGCTTGCCATGGAAATCGATCTCTGAAAGCGGCCTGACGAAGGAGGCAAGCTTCTCGCCCTGCAGGATGACCAGCACGCTGTGCACGTCATGGCTCTGGATGCCCGCCTCGATGATTCCCTTGAGCTGCTCCGGTGTCAGCGTGAAGGAGCAGTCCACCGGGTTCTGGTTGTTGAGGTAGTCAGGCAGCAGGGTGGCGAGCTTTTCCTTGACGAACGAGTCGAACCTGCTGAGCCTCAGGTGATTGAGGTAGAGCATGTCCGTGGCGGCAACGCCCAGCGAGCCGGTGTAGGTGACGATCATGACGCCCGGGCCCTTGGGGAGGGGTTGCTTGGAGAACCCGCGCGCCAGGGCGAAGAGATGCTCGTTGTCCCTGGCCCTGATGACCCCGGCCTGCCGGAAGGCGGCGCTGTTGATCTCGTCGTTCCCGGCCAGGGAGGCCGTGTGCGACGAGACGGCCTGCTTGCCCGCCTCGGTGCGGCCGGTCTTGAGCACGATGACCGGCTTGCGCTGGGATACCCGGCGCGCCACATCGACGAAGCGCCTGCCGCTGGTGACGTCCTCCATGTACATGGTGACCACGCTGATGTTCTCGTCCTCGCCCATGTACTCGAGGATGTCGGTCTCGGAGATGTCCATCTTGTTGCCGATGGTGGCCACGATCCCGAAGTCGAGCACGTGGCGCAGGCCGGCAAGGATGCCCGCTGCATAGACTCCTGCCTGGGCTATGAGCCCCACGTTGCCCTTCCTCAGCTCGTCGAGCAGGCCGATGGACTGCACCATGTGGTGGTGCGTGTTGATGACTCCCGAGCAGTTGGGCCCGAGCAGCCGGCAGCCCGTGCGGGAGATGATCTCGCGGATGCGCGCCTGGACCTGCTTTCCGGCCTCGCCGATCTCGGCGAACCCCGCGGTCTCCACGATCACGTACCTCACCCCCTTGGCGCAGCAATCCTCGATGGCCTGGGGAACGGCCTCGGCCGGGACGATGATGATCGCAACGTCTACAGGGTCCTCCACCTCGAGGATAGACCTGAAGGCCTTCACGCCCAGGATGGTGTCTTTTTTCGGGTTGATGGGATAGAGCCTGCCTTCGAACCCGTGATGGATCAGGTTCCTGATCACGTTGTACCCGAGCTTGCCCTCGGAATCGGTGGCGCCCAGGACAGCGATGCTCTTGGGGTAGAAGAAGTCCTTGAGGCTCCCGGTTGCGGCCTTAGCCGCAGGCCGCTGCTCCGGCCCGCTGTCCACGAACATGCGGGCGTCAACCGCCACCAAGCCCGACGGGTAGAGAAACACGGGATTGAGGTCGAGCTCCCTGATCTGAGGGTGTGAGCACACCAGCGAGGAGACCTTGCAGAGCAGGTCCTTGAGGGCCTCGATGTCGGCCGAGCGGCCGCGATAGCCGTTCAGGATCCGGCTGCCCCTGATCTCGCCGATCATCTCGGCGGCCTCTTCGGCATCGATGGGAAGCACCCGGAAGGTGACATCCTTGAGCACCTCGGTGAATATGCCGCCCAGGCCGAACATGAGCACCGGCCCGAAGCTCGGGTCGCGGGTTACGCCCACGATCGCCTCGATGCCCGGCTTGGCCATCTTCTGCACGGAAACGCCCAGCACTGTGCGGTTCCTGAACGCCCCCATGATCTCGCGGAACGCCTGCCTCAGCTCCTCCTCGTTCTTCAGGTCGAGCTTCACCCCGCCGCTGTCTGACTTGTGGGTGACGTCCGGGGAGGCGATCTTCAGGACCACGGGGAACCCGATACTCCTGCCTAGCTCCACGGCCTGCTCCTCGGTGGAGGCGATCCGCCCGCCCGTGGTGGGTATGCCTACGGCCTCGAGGATCTCCTTGCACTCGTGCTCCATCAGGCACTCGCGGTTCTGCTCGAGCGCCCGGTGTATGATCTGGTCTATGTTGGCCGTGGCAGGAGTGAGGGAGGTTGCTGGGAAAAGGGCCGCGGGATTATCTCCCGGCCGTATGCCGATCTCGGAAGTCTCCGTAGAAATAATGCCGCTGCTCATGGACTCTTACCCCCTGTTCCAATGCCCCTCGTTTTTCAAGGGGCACTCGGATGAAGACTGTCCTCTTCCTATAATTTTTATCAGCGGCAGGGCACGCCTGCTATCAGGGAACGGCTATTTTTTCTGTCCAATAATATTCGATTCATGACGGTCAACGGCCGACGGAAGCCCGTGACGTGTTTGAAGGACGGAAACCTACAACACCCGGATGGATGAGTGCTGAAATGATGCCGATCATGGGCCGAATCCGGGCATGGGGGCGGTGATGCTGATGCTCTCCGGGTGCGGTCCCTCTGCAGTGGGGAGCTACCGCGGCCCGTGGAAGGGAGCGAGGGGATGGCGGGGAGCCCCCTAGGCAGGCCTACGGATTAAGGAGGTGGTGGTTCATGGCATAGAAGGTGAGCTCGGCGTTCTTTTTCATGCCCATCTTGTTCATCACGCGGATGCGGTAGGTGCTCACGGTCTTGACGCTCAGGCACAGCTCGGAAGCGATCTCGCCCACGGACTTGCCCGATGCGAGCATGAGCATGACCTGGTACTCGCGGGTGGAGAGCTTCTCGTGGACCTTCTTCTCGGCCTTGCTGTCCAGGGCCACCGCCAGCTTCTCGGCAAGCGAGGTGGTCACGTACTTGCCTCCGCGCGAGACCTTCCGGATAGCTCCGATCAGCTCGTGCGCGGCGCTTGCCTTGGTGAGGTACCCCGAGGCCCCGGCACGAAGCGCCCGGACTGCGTACTGCTCCTCGGGGTGCATGCTCAGGATGAGCACCGGGAGCCGGGGCCGCGCCTTCAGGATATCCTCGAGGACCTCCAGCCCGCCCCTGCCCGGCATGGAGATGTCGAGCAGCACCAGGTCGAAACGGCCGCTCAGGGCCTTTTCCAGTGTCTCCTTGCCGTCCGCGGCCGCACCGTCCACGACCATGTCGCTCTGGCCGGCGAGGATCTGCTTCACTCCCTCGCGCACAACGGTGTGGTCGTCTGCCACCAGGATCCGAATCATGGGTGAGAATCTCCCCGTTGCAGCGGTATTCGCACGCTTACCGTAGTCCCCCGGCCGCTTCTCCCGGAGACCCGCACCTGACCGTTCCACAGGTCGACCCTTTCGCGGATGCCCATGATCCCGAATGACCTGGGATCCTGGGCCTGCCTGCGGGTTATGCCCCTGCCGTTGTCAATCACATCCAGGCACAGCATGCCGCCCTCCTGCCTGAGCCGGACGCGTACCAGGTCCGCCCCGGAATGCCGGGCCACGTTGGTGAGCGTTTCCTGGAAGATCCGGAAAACCGCAGTGGCCAGGTCCTTTTCCAGCAGGTCCTCGGAAAGGTCGTCTACCTGCACCCGGCACTTGATCCCGGAGCGGTTCTCGAACTCCCCCGCCTGCCACTCGATGGCCGCGCACAGGCCGAGGTCATCGAGCATGATGGGCCTCAGCTCGGTGATGATGCGGTGAACGCTTTCGATGGTGGCATCCACGAGCATTGCCATCCGCCGCGTCTTCTCCTCCAGGGCGGGGCACTGGGCGGCGAGCTGGTCGCCGAGCCAGTTGACATCCATTTGGAGGGCGGTGAGCGACTGGCCCAGCTCGTCGTGTATCTCGCGCGCGATCCGGGCGCTCTCCTTCTCGCGGACCGAGTGGAGGTGGGCGGAGAGCTCCCTGAGCTGCCGGTGCGAGCGCTCGAGCTCCTCGCGCGCCCGCTTCTTTTCCGTGATGTCCTCGTAGGTGATGACGATCCGCCGCTCCTTGAGCTCATCACCTATCCGCGCGGCCCGCATCCGGCAGAGGATGTCCCTCCCGTCCTTGTGGCGGCAGGGAAACTCCGTATCAAAGGTGCGCTGCTTTTTCAGGGTGGAGTAGAAGTATCGGGCGATCTTCTTCGACTCCTCCTGGCTGCGATACAGGCACGTGACGCTCCTGCCCACGAGCTCTTCACGGTCCCATCCGAAGGTGTCCTTGATGGCGCTGTTTGCGAAGATGATCCGCCGGTTGTGCAGGCCCAGGATGGCCTGCGGCACGGCGTCGAGGATGGACGACTCAAGCGCTTCGAGCTCCTGGAGACGCTGAACCGTCATGGTGCGTTGTGCTGCATCTATGGACCCGTCGTGAACGCCGCTGTTTTCCTGTGGTGTGTAGGAGGCCTCTCTCGCCATACCTTCGCCCTGCCGGCGCCTGCTTTCGTTTAAGAAAACCGGGGCCGTGTGTCAAACACGCTCGAGCATGCAGGATAATTGCCGACATCAGTATAGGAC
>JBASVF010000419.1:0-6759 GCA_049275795.1 Desulfomonilia bacterium | reverse complement strand
ATCGGGTATATGGATGAGGGGCATGTCGATGGTATTCTTACCGATGACCATCTGACAGCTTAGATCTGACCAGACAGAACTTCAGAAAGCGGACCAACTGTCAGATCGAGTCTTAGCTACTACAATTCACACCAGGGACGCATGCTGTGGATTCCTGCCTCGATGAGTACATCAGTCGAGGCGAAGGGAGTTGTCCTGATGGCTGATGAGGTTCTTACGGGAGAGGTGATTCGTAAGCACGATCTGTTCTCCCCGTACGGTGAAGGAAGATCAGGGCCCGGCCTTGAGCAGGTGATCGGCGTTATAGACTCGCTCGGGCTCGGCGTGGTTTTCCTCGATTCAGGCCTGTCAATTGTTTCCGCAAACCCTGCAGCTGCAAGGATCCTGCGCATCGAAAGGAATCTGCTGGCCGGGAAGTTCCTCCCGGCCCTGGTGCCGGATCCATTCAGGAGCAAGCTGGTGGAAAAGCTCGATCTCGCCCTTGAATCAGGGGCAGAGGTCTGTTTCGATGCGTGGTGTCCGGGATCCGTCGGGCTGTGGCTGCGCTGCAGGTGCCAGCAGACCCTGGAAGGTGCGGCCGTGATTCTGGAGGACATCACCAGCGATGTGCGGCAGGAAAAGAGTCGCAAGAGCAGGGGGCCTCTCCGGGACCAGGCACTCCAGGAGCTTCAGGCAATATACCAGGGTGCACCTGTGGGCCTGTGCGTCATCGATTCTGAAATGCGCCTCGTTAGGGTCAGCAGGAGGCTCTCCAGGATGATAGGCGTTCCCGTCGAAGGGCTTATCGGCCGCAGCTTCCGGGAGGTCTTGCCGATCATGGCGGAAAAGACCGAGGAAACCTTGCGGATCGTGCGGGAAACCGGGCGGCCGGTATTCAACGTGCAGCTCACTCACATGGCCCTCTCCGGTCCGGAAAAGATCGGGACGATCTGGGGCAGCTTCTTCCCCTTGACCGACAGCTCGGGCCTGGCAACCGCGGCATGCATGGTCCTCGAGATGATCCATGGGCCCGGCCAGGCGCGCCATGCCCTGGCCTTCCCCGAGGAGCGGCACAAGGAGTCTTCCGGTGGCATTGCACAGGACCGGACGATGGAGGAGGGCACAGCCTTGGGCCGGGCAGCCCGGATCGACTTCACGCCCGAGGCGCGGCCGCTCGATTATGTGTCCATCAGCAGGGTGATCTCGGGAGTGCCGCAGTCACCCGGGGAATGCTCGGCCGAGAACTATCCCCTGTCGACTACGCAGCTCAAGGAGATCCTCCAGGCCATAGTCGATACCATCCCTGTCATGATCGTGTTCTACGACCGTTCCCGGCACGTTCTCATGGCCAACCGCGAGATCGAACGGCTCACGGGCTGGTCGCTCGAAAACGACAGAGGCGTGAATTTCCTTGCCGCCGGGTTGCCTGATACGGATTACCGGCGCGAGATGTGCGATTTCATCATGTCCGCATGCGGCATCTGGCGCGAGTTCAACCTCACCACCCGCCCGGGAGGCATCCTCTCGAGCTCCTGGATGAGCCTGCATATACCGGGCGGCTACATTATCGGCATCGGAATAGATCTGAGGCTCTGCAACCTCTGCAGGCAGATGGGCGAGGACCTGGCGAAGTTCGCCGCTGCCGTGGAGCAGGCCGGAGAAGGCATCGTTCTGATGAACCCGGAAGGAATCATCGAGTACATAAATCCCTCCATGGAGGCAATAACCGGATACAAGCGCTTCGAGGTCACGGGCCTGCCGTTCTCGGACCGCATGCTCAAGGACGGGCACGAGGACCTCTGCAGCCTGCTCGCGGCCAACCCCCAGGGGGTGAGCCTCTGCAGGCAGCGCAGGAGGAAGGACGGCCGTGTCTACGATGCGAGCATGAACATCACCCCGGTACGCGACAGCAAAGGGCGGATCATGTACTACGTGTCGATCGTCCGTGATGTCTCCACCGAGATCATGATGCAGAGGCAGCTCATCCATCTCCACAAGATGGAGGCGCTGGGAACCCTCGCTGGCGGGATCGCACACGATCTGAAGAACATCTTCTCGCCCATCATGCTCGACACCGAGATCCTCATGCAGGACGTGGGGATCGAGGATCGCCTGTACCCGGTCCTTGACGAGATTCAGAAGGCCACCCGGCTGGGCCTCGACCTTGTGAGCCAGATCCTCACCTTCAGCCGAAGCGCTCCCCATCAAAAGGAGCCGGTGGAGCTCTATCCCGTTATCAGGCAGTTCCTCTCCTTTCTCCGTGCAGCCATGCCCTCTACAATCGATATCAATCACCGGCTGTCCTCCAGGGGCGGCGTGGTCATGGCGGATGCCTCCCAGATCCAGCAGGTGCTCGTGAACCTTGCCACCAATGCCAGGCACGCCATGCAAGGCAGGGGCGGGGTTCTCACCGTGGGTCTCTCCTCGGTGGTCCTCGACGAGAGCCAGGCCGCTGAAATCTCTCCAGACCTGGAGCCCGGCCCTTATGCCGAGATCGTGATCAAGGACACCGGGGTGGGCATGAGTCCAGACATCCTCGACCGCATTTTCGATCCCTTCTTCACCACCAGAGGCCAGGACGGGGGGGCGGGAATGGGCCTGGCCGTGGCGCATGGCATCGTAAAGGAGCACCGAGGGGCGATATCGGTCTGGAGTGCACCCGGGAAGGGCTCGACGTTCAGGGTGCTGCTGCCGCGAATCCCCGAGGATAGACAGCGCGGGGAGGGAAAGCGGGGATGCAAGGGCCCTGCGGGCCTGCCCGAGGATTCCTGAAGAAGGCTGGCGGCCCCGGAGGGCCGTCTCCGTTACCGGATGTTCGTAACGCCGTGTGGGCACGGCTGCCCCCCTGCGATAGGATGACGGCAGGCTACTGCGGGTTCGGGCACCGGTTCGGGTAGCACCCGAACCCGCAGTAGAGAAGAGTACCTCAAAGAGGGAGCATTTACTTGCCCAGGTCTATCGCGATGTAGTGAGGACCCCTGCTGTCTTTCAGGAAGAACAGTATGGGCTTGTCGGCCTTTGCCTTGAGCGCGGCCTCGAATTCCTTGACGTTCTTGACCGGCTGGCCGTTGACCTCCTTGACGAGCATCCCCTCTCTGATGCCCGCCCGGGCTGCAGGAGACGACTGCTCGACCCCGGTGACCACTACGCCGCTCTCGTCGTCCTCGATGCCATACTTCTGCGAGAGCTCGCTGTTGAGCGTGGCAACGCTCATGCCTAAGTCTTTCACGCTCTCGGAGCGCGACGGGGTGAGCTGATCTTCGGGCATCTTTTCGACCTTGACGTTCAGTGCCTTTTTCTGGCCGCTGCGAATTACCTCGAGCTTGATCGTGGTTCCCGGCACGGTCATGGCGATCTCGTTGCGCAGCGCCGCGGCATTGTCGACAGACTTGCCACCCACGCTCACGATCACGTCCCCCTGCTTTACACCGGCTTTCTCGGCAGGCGTGTCGGGCATGACCTGGGAGATCAGCACGCCGCGGGTATCCTTGATCCCGAACGATTTCGCCAGCTCGGGCGTGAGGTCCTGGATGCCGATGCCAAGGTACCCACGGGTGACGTTGCCGTGTTCTATGAGCTGGGTGTAGATGTTCTTGGCCATGTTGATGGGGATGGCAAACCCGATGCCCATGTATCCGCCGCTGCGGCTGTAGATGGCGGTGTTGATGCCGACCACCCGGCCCGTAAGGTCGATCAGCGGGCCGCCCGAATTGCCCGGGTTGATGGCGGCGTCGGTCTGGATGTAATCCTCGTAATCCGTGATGCCCACACTGCTGCGGCCCTTGGCGCTCACGATGCCGGCGGTGAGGGTGTGCGAGAGCCCGAAGGGATTGCCGAGAGCGAGCACCCATTCGCCGACATCGATCTTGTCGGAGTCGCCCAGCTCGAGAACAGGCAGATCCTTGGCGTCGATCTTGATCACCGCCACGTCGGTCGGGGGATCGGTGCCCACGATCTTGGCCGTGAACTCGCGGCCGTCCTGGAGCTTCACGATCACCCGGTCTGCGTCGCCGACCACGTGGTTATTGGTGAGCACATATCCATCCGGGGAGATGATGAACCCGGACCCCTGGCTCTGCACCTGTCGCTTGGGCTGGACCTGCGGAAACTGGGGAAATCTCGGGCCCGGCTCGCCGAAGAACCGCCGGAAGAACTCGTCGCCGAAGGGCGAGTTGAACCTGAGCATCGGGCCCTGCTGCGTCACGGTCTTCTCCACCCTGACGTAAACGACCGCCGGCGAGACCTTCCTCGCCACCGAGGCAAAGGCCTTGCCTGTTTCCCGGAGATTTTCCAGGGCCTTCTCCTGGCCCAGCGAGATCCCGGGCGTGCCCAGGAGAATCAGAGAAATGAGGACCCAGGCGATGCCGAACAGGTGCAGCAGCGATATGTGCTGCTCGGCATTGTGTCTGTTATTGCGCATGAAAGAACCTCCTGATGGGTTTTTTAAGCTGCTCCATCACTGCCAGGATATCGAGGCAAAACCGGTGCCATTTGCAAGTCTTTGAAATAACGGGATGCCCATGCATTTTCCGGTATGTACCTGTATACAGTGATGTATTGATATCATACAGGTGTATAGAATACATACATCCAGCCGTCAACCTCCAGGGGATTGGGTTGCCGTCATTGGCAGGGTGCCGGGAGGGGGAGCCGGGGTAATAGGAGCCGGGCTGCTCGCCAGCTTTCTACACCCAGAGGGCGGTGGCGAGCCGGTGATGAAAGGGGTGGACCCGGGCAAGGGATCGATGCCCGGGGCCACCATAGCAAGACATTCCACGAAAAGCCTTGGAGGGATGAGAAGCCTTACAATCGGCTCAAGATCTTCCTGGTCAAGGGGTGATCATCGGGAAGATACTCTGGAGCCGCCTTTTCCTTCAAGGGCGTGTCGTTGTGCTCGATGGGCAGCACGTTGAGCTCGCCGGCGAACGAGATCCAGTGGGGCAGGTTGAGTTTCTTTCCGTCCGGGTGGTTCCAGGTGCGGTACCAAAAGATATCGTTGACCGATTTGCGGTTGTCCATAGCCTGCCGCTCAGCGATCATGGCGTCCTGCTCCCGCTTGGCGCAGATCGAGATGATGGCCTGCATCTTGTCGCCCGGCCTGATGGTGGGGCCAAGAATATCGGTGAACCCTACGCCTACGCCGTTTGCGAGCACCTCGTCGCTGTCCAGGAGTTCGGCCGAGTGAATGGGGCCGGTCATGCAGAAGGCGCCGTACTTAAGGTCGTGCCCCTTGGGGATACCGGTGGTGCCGTCTAAGTGGATGGAGTTGAGCCCGGCCTGGACGGCCTCGCCCACTGCATTCTCCACCACGTCGATAGGCAGGTTACGGGAAGACGCCTCGTACAGGTCGATGGCAAGGAACACGACCTTGTGTCCGTTCTCGCGTGGCTTGAGCACCTTTTTCCCGAACTCCACGATCATCTCCGCGGTCTTCTTGTAGGTATCGAAGTCCTGTGATTCGAACCTCGGGTCGGAGATGTTCTGTTCGTATGCCTGGATCACCTCGGCACAGGCCTTGTCCATGCCCTTCTTCACCCGGTCCTTCATGAGTGTGAGCACTTCCCGGCCCTTGTCTCGGGTACCGTCGAGAACCAGAATCTTCACGGTCTCGCGGCACTTAAGCCCCGTGAGAGTATCGTTCATGCTCCGGGTGAAGTTATCCATGACCTCGGGCGGGACCTCGAGGCTGAAATCAGCATTCCTGCGCTCGCTCTTACGCTCGATGAGCTTGGCTCCGGCCATTGCTTGGAGCCTTGGGTCAAAGCTCTCCCGGTCCTCGATCTGCTTGAACCCGAGCTGGATGATGCTGGCCACCTTGCCGTGGGGATCCATGCCCGGGAGCATGACCAGTCTCCTCAATATCTCGCAGCCCTCGCGGTTGAATCCCCTGGCAAGCTCATCGCACAGGGAGTACTTGATCACGTTCACCCCTATGGACCCGCCGAGCACCGCCCCGACCGCTGCCTTGAGGTTGTGCTCGAAGGTCCCCATGTCGAGGTTCTCGAGGCTGTAAATGCTCGGGGGGATCGGTTTTCGCCGCAGAGAGAGGACATCCATGAAAACCCCTCGATAGCCGGTATTGACCAGGACCACGGTGGCAAAGGCGTTCTCTGAGAACCTCTCTCCGGCCTTATGGACGTTCATGCGCTCAAAGGCCTCGCGGCACTCGCTGTTGAACGTCCAGTCGAAGTACATTCCCTGCCAGTGCTGGGAGTAGGTTGCGCAGGAAGCCTTGAGGCCGCATGCCAACACCTGGCCGAGACGGTACTTGTTCGGCACCTCGCTTACATCGAAGGGAGCGAAGTCCTTGCCGGTGTAGCGGCTCGAGCTCCAGATTTCCCGGATGGCGTGATTCTCACGCTCTGTGATGCTCCTTGGAAAGAGCAGGTAGGGGATCTCACATGTGCTGGGGTGACGCTTGGGAAACCACTGCGAGTGGTGCACATCCGGGCACCCTTCCGGGCCGATCCTCCTTCCCAGTTCATTGCCCAATACCGCATGCTGATGCTGTTCTTCTTTCATACTGATTCCTCCATGATGCGAATTTGATGAGTTGCGGCCAAGGCAGGCCCGCGTGCATGCCCGGTATCGGCACCTGCCGAGTCCGGGATCCGACCCGCCCCGTACAGGCCGGTCGTGCGGCAGGCCATGCCGCAGCCTTGTCATATGCAGCAGGTTGCCGAGTCATATAGCCGAACATTCATGCCATGTCAATGTAAAATACACAAAACAAATAGGAGCAGAGCGAAGAAATGCATAAGTAATATAATATATGACTAA
>JBASVF010000418.1:0-7938 GCA_049275795.1 Desulfomonilia bacterium | reverse complement strand
CATCAGGAACGCAGGCGCCGAGTTCGTGGACCGGGACGTTGTGGTGGACGGGAACCTGGTTTCGAGCAGAGAACCGGGTGATATTCCCGCCTTTGTAAAGGCCGCCCTCGAGAAGCTCCAGTAAGCGCTCCCGACGACGTGCCCGGCTGCCCGGGCCGCTTCCCATGCAGACGGCCCCAAGGGATGTGTCCCCTTCTTAAGGAAGGGCCCTTCGACCCCTTCCCGAGGAGTCCTGTGCAGCGCCCCTGCCTGGGCTCCCACGCCGGTGAGAAGCGGGTATCTCGTCTCCTTCCCGGGATTTCTGAGCGCAAGCCATACCGGGACGGCTGTCGCGGGCGACGTTCCAGGATCGCGGTCCCTCCTGGGAGCAGGATTCCTTTTTGAATCCAGTCGAGTAAAAAAATTTTTTCCCAGGGGCTCATTTCCCTCTTGCTATTTTCTCCATAAGGACTAAATGATATCTCCAAACATGAGCAGGAAGCACGAAGAAAGCACTAAAAGGCATGTCATTCCAGGTAGATACGATGAGTGTTGCAGCATATGGGAGCATGGCTCGGGCAGGGGCGGCAGACAGCCCCGTTGCTTACGCCAGATCATAGATGACGGACGCTGACATCACTTTTGTGTTCCTCCCGTTCACACGCCTCACGTGTACGCATTTTTCACTGATTCAGGTCAATAAAAATGCCGATATTCCACCGAAGGAGGAATGAGGAAATGAATAACACCGGTCCTGCACTGTCTGCTTCAATCGAAGATCCCGACCCCCTGGGTACCGAGGCTCCTGAAGAGCCCCCCTCGCCCTCACTGGCGGCGGCACGGGAGCTCGTTTTCCCGGCCCGGCCCGCCCGACGCCTTCCCCTTCCTGCACGGGTACCCATCAGCCCCACATCCCGCCGGTTCATGAGGGAGTTCTATCCCCAGGCAACCGACGCGGAATGGCTCAACTGGCACTGGCAGATACGCAACAGCATCTGCACCCTGGACCAGATCCAGCGGATCGTCCCGCTCTCGGCTGACGAGTACGCGGCCGTGATCCGCCATTCAGGCGGACTTCCCTTCCGGGTGACCCCGTACTACGCAAGCCTCATCGACCCCGCGAATGCTGAGCAGGCCATCCGCCGGTGCGTGATACCCGTGGCCCAGGAATTCCACGTGTCAGCGGGCGAGGCTCAGGACCCCCTGGGCGAGGATGACCAGAGCCCTGTTCCCGGGCTCGTCCATCGCTACCCGGACCGTGCGCTCTTCCTGACCACGGGGTTCTGCTCCACCAACTGCAGGTACTGCACCCGCTCGCGTATGGTGGGCAACCAGGGCAAGTTCAGGAGCAGCATCAAGCAGTGGCAGCAGGCCATCAACTATATCGAATCCACGCCCCAGATCAGGGACGTGCTCCTCTCGGGCGGAGATCCCCTGACCCTGCCCGACAGCCAGCTCGACTTCCTGCTCTCGAGCATCAGGCGCATACCGCACGTGGAGATCATCCGCATCGGCACCAAGGTGCCTGCAGTGCTGCCCCAGCGCATCACCCCGCGGCTGCTGAGGGTGCTCAAGAAGTATCATCCCCTGTGGATGAGCCTCCACTTCACCCACCCCGACGAGCTCACGCCCGAAGCCAGGTCCGCGTGCACCCAGCTCGCAGACGCCGGCATTCCTCTGGGCAGCCAGACCGTCCTGCTCAAGGGCATCAACGACCACGTGGAAACCCTCAAGGAGCTCTACCACGGGTTGCTCTCCATCAGGGTGCGACCCTACTACCTCTACCAGTGCGACCCAATCCTCGGGTCCGCGCACTTCCGGACCCCGGTGATCAAGGGCCTGGAGATGATCGAGGGGCTCAGAGGCCACACCTCGGGTTACGCGGTGCCTCACTACGTGATCGACGCGCCCGGCGGCGGCGGCAAGATACCGCTCCTGCCCGACTATTTCCAGGGCGCTGACCACGGCGAGGTCATCCTGAGGAACTACGAGCACCGGCTGTTCAAGTACCCCGACTGCAGGGGTGAAAACGCCTGAGCATGACACCATGAAGATCGGCATGACCTACGACCTGAGGGACGACTACCTCAGGGAGGGCTATACCCTGGAGCAGACCGCCGAGTTCGACCGAGCCGACACCATCGACGCCCTCGACGAGGCAATCCGGGCCTTGGGCCACGAGACCGACCGGATCGGCAATGCACGGCAGCTGGTCGGCCGTCTCGCCCGGGGAGACCGGTGGGATCTGGTGTTCAACATCGCGGAGGGCATGTACGGCCTGGGTCGTGAGGCCCTGGTGCCGGCCCTGCTCGACGCCTACCGGATCCCCTACACCTTCTCCGACCCGCTGGTGCTCTCCCTCACCCTGCACAAGGGCATGACCAAGGCCGTGATCCGGAGCGCAGGCATCCTGACCCCGGACTACGCGGTGGTGGGCTCACCCGCCGATGTCGACCGGGTCGAGCTGGCCTACCCGCTCTTCGTCAAGCCCGTGGCCGAGGGAACCGGCAAGGGCATCAGCGGGGCCTCCCGGGTGAAAACGCACCAGGAGCTTAAGTCGGTGTGCGAGGGCCTGCTTAAGGAGTTCGACCAGGAGGTGCTCGTCGAGACCTTCCTGCCCGGCAGGGAGTTCACCGCCGGCGTGGTGGGCACGCTCGACGAGGCCGAGGTCGTCGGTGTCATGGAGGTTCTGCCCAGAGACGGGCTAAAGGGAGATCTCATCTACTCGTACCACACCAAGGCAAACTACGAGCAGATTGTCGACTACCGCGTCCCCGAACCCGAGGTTGTAAAAGCCTGCTCCGCGCTCGCCCTCGATTCCTGGAAGGCCTTGCGGTGCAGGGACGGCGGCAGGGTGGATATCCGGATGGACGCATCGGGCAGGCCCAACTTCATCGAGGTCAACCCCCTTGCCGGCCTCAATCCCGTGCACTCCGATCTTCCCATACTCTGCAGGCTGAACGACATCGACTACCAGGAGCTCATCGAAAAGATCCTGATGAGCGCCTTGAAGCGGATGAAGGTTTGATCGAACGTGGCCCGTCCCGTGGTCATCATCCACAATCCCGTAAGCGATCAGTCTACGGCTGACGAAAAAGACGTGCTCATCCAGGTGTCCGCGGTCCGCGAGGCCTTGGCCGGGCTGGGCCACGAGGTGACGGTCCTGCCCTTCGACCACCGATCGAGAGACTTCGAGCTCACCCTCGCTGGGCTCGATCCCCTGTGCGTCTTCAACCTGGTCGAGTCCGTGGACGGCGACGGCAGGCTCATCCACTGGGCGTGCTCGCTGCTCGATCACCTGGGAATAGCCTACACGGGCGCTTCCGCCGAGGCCATGTTCCTCACCTCGAACAAGGTGCTGGCAAAGAAATGGCTCCACATGGCCGGCATACCCACGCCCGGATGGCTTGCATCCGGCGACGGAACGCCGTGTGCATGCACCTTTCCCGGCGAATACATCGTAAAGGCGCTCTGGGAAGAGGCATCCATCGGGATGGACGAGACCTCCGTGGTCAGGACCGAAAGCGAGGAGGAGCTCTTACGGCTGGTGGACGATCGGTCCGAGCGCCTGGGATGCCGGTGCTTCGCCGAGCGCTACATCGAAGGCAGAGAGTTCAACCTCTCGGTCCTGGGTGGCGGAAGAGCTCCCGAGGTGCTGCCCCCGGCCGAGATCATCTTCGATTTTCCGCCCGGCAGGAAACGGATCGTGGACTGGCGGGCCAAGTGGGACGAGGAGTCCTTCGAATACCGCGCAACCAGGCGGAGCTTCGACTTCCCGGCCGAGGATATGCCCCTGCTCGAGCGGCTCATCGATACGGCGCTTCAGTGCTGGCGGCTCTTCGATCTCGCGGGGTATGCGCGCGTGGACTTCCGGGTGGATTCCGAGGGCAGGCCCTGGGTCCTGGAGATCAACGCAAACCCCTGCATCTCGCCCGACAGCGGGTTCGTGGCGGCCTGTGCCCGGGCAGGCATTGCCTTTCCCGAGGCGGTCACGCGCATCGTGGCCGATGCCCTCCAAAGGCGGTGAGCCGTGGAAGAGCATCCAGTAAAACATCCTGTTATGCCCCAGCTCACCTTCCGTGAGCAGGTCGGCCCTGGAGACGTCGAGCCCATCCGGTCCCTGGTGGAGACCACCGGGTTCTTCAACCCCGAAGAGGTGCTCATAGCCGCAGAGCTCGTCGAGGAGCGCCTGGCAAAGGGCGAAAAGAGCGGCTACCATTTCATCCTGGCCCAGGAGCCTTCCGGGAGGATCCTCGGGTATACCTGTTATGGACCGGTGCCAGGCACGAAGAGCAGCTTCGACCTCTACTGGATCGCGGTCGACAGGTCCTGCCAAGGCCGGGGCATCGGCAGGCTCCTGATGGAGCGGACCGAGCGTTCGGCAATGGCGATGGGCTGCAGCCGGATCTACGTGGAAACTTCCTCGAGAGGGCTCTATGACCCCACCCGCAGGTTCTACCGGTCCTGCGGCTACCGCGAGGAGGCGCTCCTGAAAGACTTCTACGCGCCCGGAGACTCCAAAGTCATCTTCTCTAAGGCCCTCGTCTGACACCGGGAAAGGCTCTGCCTTGCCCCAGGCCGGAAGCGCCGCCCCTTGGAAAGCTGGGGACCGGTTGCGGTTCACGGCAAGGCGGCACCGGCACACGCGCTCGCCTGCCGGTTTCAGCTCGATCCGGCCGGCGCCTTCGATGCCTGCATCCCTATTCCGGAGGAAAGTCCTGTGATCCCGGTATCTTGCCGGCTACTTCCAGTGATGGGTTGCCCTTGTAATAATAATATGTTACTCTTAGCTTTTAGAGGGACAAATCACGCAGGGAGGTTGCCAAGGATCCGGACGAACCCCCGCCAAGAGTCTCACGGTTGGTCGTCCCATGAAACCGAGATGCGCCGGTTCTCCCTCAGGAGCCATAAGAGAGCCTATTTTCCCTCCCCTTGCGGGAGAGGATCGTTGATGCGTACCATTGCTCGATCATTCCGTACCGAGGCGGAGCTGGCGGAGGCCTTTCGGGGGCGTCGGACGCCGACCGAGGCCGGCGGCAAGGCTGACGGGAGCCTCCGGCACCGGAATCGGTAAGGGACCGGGATCCGGCTGGAAGTATCGAGGCCAAGCCCTCACGCCTGTATCAAAGGCTTCGAGTGCTCCTCGAACGTCCCTGGCAACCTTCTCTGACAAACGAGGTGATGGCATGTTCATACAGCTTCTTGCCTTTTTCTGCGCAGGCATCATTATCGACCTGCTGGTCACCCGCTACACGAAGTCTGTGGCAGAGAAGCGGGTTTGGAGCGCCACCGTGCTGAGCGGAACGATTACCTTCGCAAACTTCCTCCTGCTCACGGTGATCATACGGGATGCCTCCCTTGATTCGATCTTCGACATCATGGCCTATGCCGGCGGTAACACCGTGGGTACCTATGTCGCCATGGTCAAGAGGGTGTTTTGAGAAGATGCAGCGGCCCGGCCCTTACTGTTCCACTGCGGCGCCCCGCGCCGGGGAGGTCCGGATGCACATCCGCCATCCCCGCGGCCTGGCAGGGCCCGGCTGTTCATTGCCGCCTCACCCCTGGTTGCAAGCCGCCATGGCCAGCTTACCGCCCGCGTAGCCGGGTATGGACTCGAGCTTGATGGTTATGTTGTCGCGGATCCAGTGGGGGTCCCACCATTCGATGGGATTGACGAACACCCCGCCCACGATCACGCTGAAGTGCAGGTGGTCGCCTCCCGCAAAGCCAGTGGAACCGGTGTTGCCGATGATGTCGCCGCGCTTGACGCTCTGCCCGACGGATACGGACATGCTGCTCAGGTGGGCATACAGGCTGAAGATCCCCTGGCCGTGATCGATGACGATCGTGTTCCCGTAGATGCCGAGGTCCTCGGCAAACACCACCGTACCGCTGTTTGCAGCCGGCACGAGGTCTCTCATGACAGAGGCGAGATCGACCCCGAGGTGGACGCTCGACCCGATGACCGTTCCCTGGTAACGGTAGGCCCTCTTGTCACCGAAAAGCGCCATAGGGGCTGTGTTCGGCATGCGGAGAAAGGCGCCGTCCCAGAGCTTGTTCCCATCTGAGCGCTCGCAGATCGAGACGATCTTCCGGCTGTTTTCCTCCCTCAAGGTCTCGTTGATATGGCGAAACACCTCGACTGGCCCGAGGGCCTCGAGCTCCGGATCCGCCTGCCGGAACCTGGCGGCAACGCCGTTGATGAATTCCGGGCCGACCCGCACCGTGTCATCGCGGAAGGTGTGCGCCGTCCGCACGAAGAAGGGGATCGAGGCACCCGCCCGGTTGCCGGCCTCGTCCTCGGCGATCACCGTCATGGCGGTTGCCTTGGTCACGTCCCGGGGCACGGCAAAGTAGCAGACACACAGGGTCGTAGCACCCTCCTGCACGGGGTACCCGCGGAAGAAGCTCTCGCCGCACATCACCCCGCTCGTCTCCACCTTCTTGTCGAGGCTGTACACCGCCAGGCAGGAGCCCCCGGGATTGACGTTATGGGCGGTGGTCAGCAGCGAGATCCGGGGAAGGATGGTGTCGATCGTCACCGGCACCTCCAGGGTAGCGACGTTCTTGAGCGGGGAGAAGTCCCTTACCCAGACCCTGATCGTTGCCGGCCCGTCCTTGATCCCGAGCTTTCTCGGCTCGATCTCGATTTCCACGGTCTTTTCGAAGGTGCCTTTCATGGGCAGGCTCAGAGAGGTCACCTCGTGCTCGGCCTGGCCCTGCACGACGGCAACCGTCATGTCCCGGACTCCGCTTCGATTATCCGAGACGGTAAGCGTGATGGTCTTCTTCCTCCCGATGGCTTTGAGATCGGTATCCAGGCTCACCCCGGGTTTTTCCCACTCGAAGAAGAAATATACGAATGCGGGAATCACGATCACCAGGATCAGCAATAAAATGGGCACAACCGCAAGGCCGGATCTGTTCGTCATGATATACTCCTCTTTTTTCAGACGCAGGCTCTGTTGGTACCGCCTGCATAGCCAGAAGAGAGTACTAGAAGGCACTGGACTTTTCAAGGCCTGAGACTGTGCAGAGGTACCGGGTTGCCGGCTGAGGAAATGGATTGACAGGCCCGGGCATTTGCGGCAGGCATAAGCAAGCAGGCGATCCCTGCCGTGTTATCGCCTATGAGCATACGCATAGCAGTATTGGACGACGAGCCGGACATCCTCCGCCTGGTGGAGCTGCACCTCAAGAAGGCGAACTTCCTGGTGGACTGCTACGAGCACCCCCGCGGGTTCCTCGACTCTCTGGAGAGCACCAGGCCCGATCTCATCATCCTCGACCTCATGCTTCCCGGCGCCGACGGTCTGGAGATCTGCGCCGCCCTCAAGCGCGACGCCCGCCACCGCTCGATCCCGATCATCATGCTCACCGCAAAGGGCCGGGAGTCGGACAAGGTTGCCGGGCTCGATCTGGGCGCGGACGACTACGTCACCAAGCCCTTCTCGCCCCGGGAGCTGGTGGCGCGCATCAAGGCGGTGCTGAGAAGGAGCGGCCGGGAACCGGTTTCGCTCCTTGAGCTCGGCGATCTCCTCACCATCGACCCGGACCGCTTCGAGGTGAAGGTCAGGGGTGAGTACACCGCCCTGACCGCGGTTGAGTTCAGGATCCTCCATCTGCTTGCTGCAAACCAAGGCAGGGTCTTCAGCCGGGAAAAGATCCTGGATCACCTCTGGGGCAACGAGAAGGCGGTGCTCGACCGCACCGTGGACGTGCACATCAAGAACCTCAGGGACAAGCTCGGCGAGGCGGGCAGGCTCATCACCAACATCCGCGGAGTGGGCTACAAGCTCAAGGCATGAGAAGACCCATCTTCCTCAAGCTCTTCCTGAGCTACCTCTTGCTGGTGATGGCGGCGGCAGGCCTGATCACGACCCTCATGCTCTCCTCGCAGCGTTCGCATTCGGTCGAGTCATCCATCCGGGCCCTCGAGCAGGCGGGCCGGTTGCTGAG
>JBASVF010000417.1:0-2705 GCA_049275795.1 Desulfomonilia bacterium | reverse complement strand
TGAGGACCTTCATGTGCCCAAACCTATACCAGAGTTTTTGCCGTTGGCAACTGATTGCTATTGGATCGACAAAGCGGAAGAAATCCTTTATAAAACCAGGAACAGGGTTGCTGCCCGTGAATTCTTCTTCCCGGTCAGCTTCTTGTCCTTGCGAACTTGGGAAGGGCCGCATTTCCCTTTAACCTTGCGGCTTTGAATCGGATTTGAGGGCCCGGTGCGGAATTCGTGCCGCAACCCGGCTTCCCAGGCCCGTACTGCGATGCTGTACCAAGTGCGGTCAGCCGGGCGAGGCGCAGCAGGCAGCCCCTGGATGTCGGCATGGACGAACGGTAAGGGGGGACGATGTTCCCCGGAGAGGCAGTGCCGCCCTTTCATGGGATCGTGAAACGGCATGCCGGCGCGATGCGGGCAATGACCCCGTCGATAGGGCCGGTTCTGTATAGTGGATGGTGAACCGGATTGATTTTTGAGCAGGAGGGATATCGCACGATGTCCGCGCTTCTCGAAGGCACCCGCGTGCTCGACTTCAGCACCCTGCTGCCCGGGCCGTTCGCCACCATGGTGCTCGCCGACCTGGGCGCCGAGGTGCTGCGGATCGAGTCTCCCACCCGCATCGACCTGGCTCGCCTGGCTCCGCCCTGCGTGGACAATGCTCAGCAGATCTCCTGCATGCACGCCATGCTCAGCAGGAACAAGAAGTCCCTGGCCGTTGATCTCAAGCAGCCCGAGGGCGTCGCCCTCATCGAGCGGCTGATCGCCGAGAAGGGCTATGACATCATCGTCGAGCAGTTCCGTCCCGGGGTCATGGAACGCCTTGGACTCTCCTACGAACGGCTCTCGGACATCGATGAGGGCCTGATCTACTGCTCCATAACCGGCTACGGCCAGGACGGGCCGAACCGGGATCGGGCCGGGCACGACATCAACTACCTCTCGGTCTCGGGCGTTATGGGCTACTCCCGCGCGCAGAAAAGCGGCCCGTCCGTGATGGACATCCAGGTGGCCGACATAGGCTCGGGCTCGAGCAATGCAGTCATCGGAATACTAGCCGCCCTCATCCACCGGATGAAGACCGGTCAGGGACAGCACATCGACGTTTCCATGACCGACGGTATGTTCCCCTACCATGTGGTAAGCGGCCTGGGAGCCCTTCTGGAAGCTGCCGAGCCGTGCCAGGGCCGGGAAAGCGGAGCGCTCAACGGTGAGTCGCTCTACGGGTTTTACGAAACCTCGGACGGAGAGTACCTCTCCTTCGGGGGGCTCGAGCCAAAGTTCCTCACCGAGTTCCTCACCGCCCTGGGGCTTGGGCAATACCTGGACCGCATGCTCGAGCCGGGCATTGCCGGCGAGATCAGGGATCGGGTCGCCCAAGTCATCCGCTCCCGGCCCCGGGACCATTGGGTGGAGGTATTTCGCGACAAGGACGCCTGCGTGGAGCCGGTGCTGAGCGTCTCCGAGTCGTTCTCCAGCGAGCACGCGGCGGCCAGGGGCCTGGTGGTGGAGGTGCCGGGTCCGTACGGCAGGCCTGTCAGGCAGGTTGCCCATCCCATCCGGTTTTCGGGCTATACGCCCTGCTACCGGTGGACCGGCCCGTGCCTGGGGCAGCACACCACCGAGGTGCTCACCTCCCTGGGCATGACCGCCCGGGAGATCGACGATCTCAAGTCGAGGGGAGTTGTCGCGGGCACCTAGGCGCCCGCGTATAGCCGGCAGAAGGCGGCCTGCAGGCAGGGTCGATGTGCGGTCTGGGCTCCCCGGGTTATGAAGAACAGGGCCGCACAGGACGGCAAAGGAGGTTCTCATGGCTGACCATGCGAAGATCGGCAAGGAGTACCCTCCCATCGTCTGGGAGGTCGAGCGGGGAAAGATCCGGGAGCTGGCTCTGGCCATCGGAGACATGAACCCCATCTACCACGACCGCGAGGCGGCAATGCGCGAGGGGTACCGCGACACGCCCGCGCCGCCCACCTTCCTCACCGTGCCCATGATGTGGAGCTCGTCCATGCCCATGCTCATCCAAGACCTGGAGATCGACTACATGATGGTGCTCCACGGGGAGGAGGAGTACGAGTACTACCGTGAAATCTACCCCGGAGACACCATCACGGGCAGGCCCAAGGTGGTAAGCATCGAGGAGAAGGCCGGCAGGGCCGGGGGAAAGATGGACCTGATCACCGTGGAGATCCTCTACACCAACCAGCGAGGTGAAAGCGTTGCCAGGGCAAGGACCCTGATGGTGGAGAGAAAGCAGGGAGGTGAGGCGGCATGACCCACGAGCTCTTTTTCGACGACGTTCAGGTCGGCGATGCCCTGCCCGAGCTCACCAAGGGGCCGATCATCAAGCTCCAGCACGTGCTCTATGCCGGGGCTTCGGGAGACTTCAACCCCCTGCACACCGACGACGACTTTGCCCGGGCGGCCGGCCTGAAAGAAGGGGTGATCACCCACGGCATGCTCGTCATGGGCTTCGTGGGCCAGGCCATTACCGACTGGGTGCCCCGAAGATGCCTGAGGACCTTCCGGGTGCGCTTCTCCGGCATGACCCGGCCCGGCGACACCATCACGGTCTCCGGAAGCGTTACAGACAAGAGGCGGGAAAATGGAGAAAACCTTATCTTCTGCGAAGTTGTTGCCCGCGACGATCATGGCGGAGTAAAGATACAGGGCAGCTTCAGCGCTGCCCTGCCTGTGAAACAGGGCTGAAA
>JBASVF010000416.1:0-1993 GCA_049275795.1 Desulfomonilia bacterium | reverse complement strand
ACCGGTCAGAAAAGGAGGGGATAGGCGGCGGCATAGACGATGGCCGGGATGAGGTTGCCGACCCTGATGCAGGTGAGCTCCAGCAGGTTGATCCCGATGCCCAGGATGATCATGCCGCCGGTCGATGTGATGGACGCGAGCACCAGGGGATCCTGGAGAAAGGCAAGATGAGAGGCCGCCAGGGTGATCCCGCCCTGGACGAGAAGGACGGACAACGCGGAGAAGGCCACCCCGATCCCCAGGGTGGAGGCAAGGGCCACCGACGCGACGCCGTCGAGCAGCGACTTGAGGTAGAGGACGCTCGCGTCGCCCGTAGTGCCTTCCTGGATACAGCCAATGATCATCATGGCGCCGGCGAGGTAGAGCACCGAGGCGGAGAGGAACCCCTGGACAAAGGTCGCCGACCCCGAGTGAAACCGCTCCTTGAGCCGGGTTCCCACCCAGGCGATGCCGTCCTCGATGCGCATGAGCTCGCCGGTAAGCCCGCCCAGCAGCAGGCAGGCGACCATGGGGATGAGATCGTCCACGCTGATCGCCATCTTCAGGCCGATCACCACCACGGCCAGGCCCAGGGCATGCATGAGCGTTCCCCGGAGCTTCTCCGATATGTACTTGCCCGCCAACAGGCCCAGGCCCGCCCCTGCCGCCACAGCCGCCGTATTCACCAGAGTTCCCGTCACCACACGCCCCTTTCCCTGCCAGAGTTACTACAGAAGGCCGGCTGTCCGGGTCAATCTTAAAAAAACCTTCCCCGGCTATCCACGAGGACTGGGCCGGGCATGAGGAGCTCTCGCTGCCGCCTTGACCGCCCCCGGATGATGCCGATTTTATCGGGTGAATGTATGTTCATATATTACATTCACGCCATGGATCTATTGACAAGCACTCCCCCAGGGCTTTACATGTTTCCCATGGATACGCCCTATCCACAGAATCCTTCGGACCGCGAGGAAAGGATCAGGCGGACCGGGAAGCTGCTCAAGGATAACGAGCAGACCATCATCGAACTCGCGGATTTCTTCAAGCTCTTCGGGGACCCATCCCGCATCAAGATTCTCTTCACCCTGGGAGCGACCGAGCTTTGTGTGGGGGAGATCGCCTCTATGCTGGGCATGGAGCGCTCCGCCGTTTCCCACCAGCTGAGGATCCTGAGCCGGTCCCGCCTGGTGAGATCACGCAAGTCGGGCAAGAACGTATTCTACTCCCTGAGCGATCGCCACATCAAGAACGTCCTTGCGCAAGGGTTCGAGCACATCCGGGAGTGAAGCGCCCGGAGTGCCGATGAGCGGCGCCTGCGGCAGTTTTCTTCGCCTTATTCCCTGGTACGCCTTGCCGGTTTTTTTGATCTTTTTAAGATGATCGCTCTATTTTACTTGTCATACTACCGATAAGGAAATACCATAGGCATGGGTAAATGTTATATGCGATCTGCAGTTCACCTGCAGGTTTTTTGATGAAGTAATGTATGGCGAAAATATTTCCACCACACGACGATCCTGATCAGAATCTGAGGATGCGCCGCTTCCTGATGGCGTTTGCCTCGTACCTCATGTGGATCGTCCTGATCGCCCACTGCTACTGCCAGGGCTGGTTCCGGACATCGCTGAACGCCATGCTGGGGTTGTTCGCCCTGATCGTGGTCATGAACTCGGTGATCTTCCTGGTCTTCAGTACCGGCCTGAACAAACGGTTCAAGGACCCGAGCCTCACCATGCACCAGATGATCCTGGCCACCTTCTGGACCATGGTGGTGGCCTATTACACGGACGAGGTCAGGGGCATCATTCTACTCTTGTACATGGTGGTGTTCATCTTCGGGGTATTCAGGCTGAACCTCAGGCAGTTCCTCACCCTGGCATTCATCGCGCTGACCGGGTACGCGGTGGTCATCGCCCAGCTGCTCATCAACCATCCCGACAAGATCAATCCCAGGGCCGAGCTCGTGTACTGGGTAATGCTTGCAGCGGTCCTCTTCTGGTTCTCCGCAATCGGG
>JBASVF010000415.1:0-5331 GCA_049275795.1 Desulfomonilia bacterium | reverse complement strand
AGGAGTAGCGGTTCTTCCGATAAGGAGGAAAAAACTGGACGGCCCCAGGGCGCGATGTTCCACGATCACACGGCCTTGGGGCCGCTTCCTTTCCAATGACCGGACCATGGGGACGGTTCAATTCCCGGGCCGGGATTCATTTTGCAGTACCTGTTCAAGAGGCTTTTCCCAAGCATCGATAATTCGGCTGAATATGGGTTTTTCTCCTTGCAAACGGTAGGATGCCCCCTATATATAGTATGGAGGAATCCTTGGGGCACTATATATAGTATAAAGGGGAGGGCTTCATGTTTACCAAGATCAAAAAGCGCGACGGAAGGCATGCTGCTTTCGATGCAAAAAAGATCACCAATGCCATAGCGAAGGCTGGGGCGGCGACAGGGGAATTCGGTGAGGATATCGCGCACCGGCTCATGCTCAAGGTCCTGAGCATAGCCCAGGACACCCTGAAAGACGAGCCCACCGTGGAGGAAATCCAGGACATCGTCGAGGAGGTGCTCCTCTCCTCTCCTTACCGTTCGACGGCCAAGGCCTACATCATCTATCGCGATCAGCACGCGAAGATCAGGGAAATCAAGGCCGGGATGGGGGTGGACCTCATCGATCAGTACCTCACGAAGATCGACTGGAAGGTCAATGAAAACAGCAACATGGCATTCTCTCTCCAGGGCCTGAACAATTACCTCTCTTCCGAGATCAGCAAGATCTACTGGCTCAACAAGATCTACCCGCCCGAGGTGCGCAACGCCCATATGCAAGGGGATTTCCACATCCACGACCTCAACATCATCTCGGTGTACTGCGTGGGATGGGACCTCTACGACCTGCTGCTCCAGGGCTTCAAGGGGGCCCAGGGTAAGGTGGAGAGCAGGCCTGCCAGGCACTTCCGCACCGCGCTGGGACAGATCGTCAACTTCTTCTACACCCTGCAGGGAGAGGCCGCAGGAGCCCAGGCGTTCTCCAACTTCGATACCCTGCTGGCACCGTTCATCAGGCACGACAACCTCGATTATCCCCAGGTCAAGCAGGCGCTCCAGGAGTTCATCTTCAACATCAACGTCCCCACGAGAGTGGGCTTCCAGACGCCGTTCACCAACGTGACTCTGGATCTCGAGGTCCCCTCGTACCTGGCGAACCAGGGCGTGATCATCGGCGGTGAGATCCAGGATACCACCTACGGCGAGTACCAGCACGAGCTCGACCTGTTCAACAAGGCCTTTGTCGAGGTCATGGCAGAGGGCGATGCCAAGGGGCGGGTGTTCACCTTCCCCATCCCCACCTACAACATCACCCGCGACTTCAACTGGGACAGCCCGGATCTCGTCAATCTCTGGAAGATGACCGCCCGCTACGGGGTGCCGTACTTCTCCAATTTCATCAACTCGGACATGGATCCCGAGGACGCCAGGAGCATGTGCTGCAGGCTCAGGATCGACAACCGCCAGCTTGAGGTCAGGGGCGGTGGACTGTTCGGTTCGAACCCCCTGACCGGCTCCATCGGGGTGGTCACCATCAACCTGCCCAGGCTGGGATACTTGAGCGAAAGCCGGGAAGAGTTCATCGAGCGCCTGGACCGGCTCATCACCCTTGCCAGCACGAGCCTTGAGATCAAGCGCAAGATCCTGGAGACCTTCACCGAGAACAATCTCTACCCCTACACCAAGTACTACCTCACCGGGATCAAGAAACGCTTCGGCGAGTACTGGAAGAACCACTTCTCCACCATCGGGATCCTGGGCATGAACGAGGCGTGTCTCAACCTCCTAGGCCGGGACATCGGCAGCGAAGAGGGCAGGGGCTTTGCCTTGGAGGTGGCGGACTTCATCAGGGGCAGGCTGGTTAAACTCCAGGAAGAGACGGGCAGCAACTACAACTTCGAGGCAACCCCGGCGGAAGGGACTTCGTACCGGATGGCGAGGATCGACAAGGAGCGATACCCGGATATCATCTGCGCCAACGAGGAATCCTACCGCCGCGGCGCGGAGCCCTACTATACCAACTCGACCCAGCTCCCGGTGAACTACACCGACGACATCTTCGAGGCCCTGGACCTGCAGGACGAGATCCAGTCCAAGTATACCGGGGGGACCGTGCTGCACATCTTTGCCGGCGAGCAGGTGGATGATCCCGAGGTGATCAAGAACCTGGTGCGCAAGATCTGCAACACCTACAAGATGCCCTACTTCACCTTCAGCCCCACCTTCAGCGTCTGCCCCGGGCACGGGTATATCACGGGGAACCAGCCCGTATGCCCGCAGTGCGGCGAGACCACCGAGGTCTACTCGCGGGTGGTGGGCTACCTGAGGCCGGTGTCGCAGTGGAACAACGGCAAGAAGGAGGAGTTCAAGGAGCGCAGGACCTTCTCGATAAAAAAGGCGCAGACCTCACTTCAGTCACTCCAGCCCCAGGTCCGCACCGTGGATATGGGAAAGGCCCCCTATGCCGGCGAACCGACGGTCTTTGCTGCCGGGCAAGCCAGAGAGGCGCTTCCATAGGTCACGGAGAGGCAGGCGGAGGGCGGGCTTCCAGGCCCTCTCCGCCTGTCGGACCTGCCTGGGGTCCGGGTCCCGGCTTGACTCACGGTAAACCGGGTGATAGCGCGTGCGGTTACCGGAAAACTTCCTGGACGGCCTTCTTGAGGTCCTCGAGCTTGAAGGGCTTGGATATGGCCGCCGAAAAGCCGTGGTCACGGTAGTTTGTCACAGCCGGATCGGAGGAGTATCCGCTGGAGACAATGACCCTGACATTCGGGTCGATGGCGCGGAGATGATGGACCGCCTCCTTGCCTCCCATGCCTCCGGGAATCGTGAGGTCCATGATGACCGCTGCAAACGGCTCACCGGACTCCATGGCCTTACTGTACCGGTCGATCGCCTCTGCGCCGTCGGAGACGACATGCGCTTCATAGCCCAGGAAATCGAGCATGGTGCTCAGAACGTCCTGGATGATCTCCTCGTCGTCCATGACCAGAATCCTGCTCGTGCCCATTGGTGGAGCCTCCTCTTAGCGTTTCCTGCCCCCGTAACCGCAAAACCATGCGAAGAGTCCGGAGAAATGATATTCTCCTCCCCTGCTGGGATTCTGGTAAGAGGCTCCCGGATGCTCCTCGCTCACGCCACCAACAAGAAAGATCGAACATGCTCTGCATGCCTTCACTGTTTCGTGCGCCAGTGCATGAACAGCATTCATTTTATCCATAAATCAGGGCTTGAAATCAAGGACAAAACGCCTGGAGCCCGTCCGGGCGGCCGGGAAGGGCCGGGATGTATTCCGGACGAAAGCGGATTCTCGTTCGGGAGATCGTGTGATATGGTATCCCGGGCAAGGACGGATCGAAATACGGTGCTCACGTGAAGATCGGATATCTCCAGAAGACCTCGCTCATCGAGTACCCGGGCAGGATCAGCGCCGTGGTATTCACCCAGGGGTGCAACCTCCGGTGTCCGTACTGCCACAACCCTGAGCTGGTGGACCCGAAGCGGTTCGGCCCCCTGCTGGAAGTCGGGGAGGTCCTCTCCTACCTGAAGGCCAGGAAGGGCAAGATCGACGCCCTGTCCATCACCGGCGGTGAGCCCTGCCTGCAGCCCGGTCTCATTCCCTTCATGAAGGAGGTGAGAGGCCTGGGCTTCCTGGTGAAGCTCGATACAAACGGAACCCTTCCCGGGGTTGTCTCCAGGGCTATTGGCGAGGATGCCGTGGACTTCGTGGCCATGGACGTCAAGGCGCCTCTCTCCCGGTACCCGGAGGTCGCAGGATGCGCCCTCGATCCCGGGGCCATTGCCGAGAGCATCCGGGTCATCCGTGATTCCAGCATCGATTGCGAGTTCCGGACGACCCTGGTAGAGGGCCTCCTCGACCGGAACGATCTCCTCGAGATCGGGCGGCTCGTACAAGGCGCTCCCCGGTATGTGCTCCAGCGGTTCGCCGCCTCAAAGCACCTGGACGAGAGCTACTCCAAGGCAAGGCCCCTGCCTGAGACGGAGATCAACGCCATCGCCGAGGCACTGGGGCCCCTGGTGGGCAGGCTCATCATCCGCTAGGAAGAGAAATCGGATCCCTCTCCCCGGGGGCGGGAGAGTGGTCATCGGTGCCCGGTGGCGGCATGGGCGGTTATTCTCTGCCTGGCCATGATGTGGGCCTGCCTCAGCGGCTCGGGTATCCGGTACCTGGTCGAGCAGGCAAGGCAAAGCCCGAGAGCGGTCTTGAGCGAAACCCGGTGCCCCTGGGACACGAACACCGGTTTGACGCCTTTGCGGGTCCTCAGCGCATACCCCACGATCCTGCCCTCGGATGTGAGAGGCGAGGTGCTCCCCCTTTCCCTGCAGGGCTCCTCGAACGAGCAGCAAAGCGGGGTCTTGGCACAGCCTACGGTCGCCCGGTTCAGCAGGATGCCAAGGTGAGTTGCGATTCCCACCCCTCTCGGATGACAGATCCCATGTCCGTCGAACAGGAGCACTTCAGGCCTCACATCGAGGCGGCCGAAGGCCTGCTCGATGAGCGGGCCTTCCCGGAAGGCCAGGAGCCCGGGAACATAGGGAAAATCGACAGGACCGCACGCCGTGGATACGGCCTCCAGACGGAGCCCTGGATAGGTGAGCACCGCGATGGCGCAACACCCCAGTCCCGATGAGGCGCTGTAGGCGACGTCAACCCCGCCCACGAGGGAAATGGGCGGGAAAGAGTCCCTAAGCACGCGCATCGGGCGCAGAGCCTTCTGCAGCGCCCGGGCTTCTCCGGGGCTTGCCTTCCATCCGTGCCAGGCCATGCACGCATTCTACCAGAGCCGCACCTGGCCGGGCAAAGGTCCAGTTGCCCGCCCGGTCGGGCCGGGAAAGGCAGGGCTCGAGAACAATATTTCATCGTCTCCATCATGGGCGTATTCAATGAGTAAATGGAGGGAGGCTGGCCCGAGCATGCCCTGAATCCTGCCGTTCATGGAAGGGTCTGCGCCGGGAGCCTCCTGCTTTTCATGGGAGCATCGAGTCTTGATCTTTTCCGGGCCCTCCGCCGAGGAGTGCAGGGGAATTCAGCGAGGGCTCGAGCCTTCCATGGACTCCGAAGGAAGAATACGTTCCTTCGACGGTACCCCTGGCTTTGCCCTGTGGCGGGCGGGAGGATGGATCAGTTGAGGACGTCTCTCAGCACCTGGGAGAGCTCGTTCATGTTGAAGGGCTTGTTCAGCTTTGCCACGATGAGCGGGTTGCTGAGCACCTCCCGGCGTTCGTGCTCGAAGGAGAAGCCGGAGGAGATGATGACCTTGGTCTTTACGCCTCGCTTGAGCATCTCCTGCAGGGTGTGGTACCCGTCGAGGCCGGGCATGATCATGTCGAG
>JBASVF010000414.1:0-3528 GCA_049275795.1 Desulfomonilia bacterium | reverse complement strand
GTCCCTGAGCCTGCATATCCCGGTCTCAACGACATTGGTCTGGGGATCGAAGTTGTAGTCCCAGACATGCTCGATGATCATGGTCTTCGATAGTACGTGGCCTGCGTTGCGCATGAGGTATTCCAGGAGCGAGAACTCGAGGGGCTTGAGTTCGATGGAATTACCGGCGCGATAGGCCTTCCTGCGGATCAGGTCGAGGCTTAAGTCGCCGACCGTGAGCACGGTCGTATCGCCGCCCGCCGACGAGGCGCGGCGCAGGTGGGCATGGATGCGCGCCAGGAGCTCGGAGAAGGCGAAGGGCTTGGTCATGTAGTCGTCTCCACCCCTCTGCAGGCCTGTGACGCGGTCGTCCACGGATCCCTTGGCGCTCAGCACGATGATGGGAAACTGGATGTTCCTGCGGCGCATCCGCTCGATCAGGGTCAGCCCGTCGATGCCGGGCAACATGACATCCACCACCGCGATATCGAAGTCCTCGCTCAGGGCGAGAGAGAGTCCGGTATCCCCGTCCGCGGCGTGCTCTACCACGAAGCCCGCCTGCCTGAGGCCCTTGATGATGAACAGGGCTGTCCGTTCGTCGTCTTCAACCAGTAGACACCTCATCACGTATCTCCGACATCCCATGGACCCGCCCGCAGACCGAGCCGGCATATTCATGTGTTAATCCGACTTTGCCCGCTCTTGCAATACGCAATATACATAATAGGTGTCATCTTCTGTCTCGATGGTCCTCACGAGCCTCATCCCCGGGTCCTGGGGGTCGAGAGCCCGGGTGGCTATGAGGGCCGTCCCGGGGCTGGGCGGCGGAAAAGACCCCGCCCCTGGTGTGTCTACAGCCCTGACCCTTCTGCCTGCGGCCCACACCAACTCCATGGGCGGATCTCCCAGGTAGAAGAGCTCGCGCTCCCTGATCTCGGAGATCTCGCGCAGGGCCATGAGGTCCAGGGTCCCATCCCTGCCCAGGAGCTGCCCCTTGACAGGGGTGATCAGGACGAGACACAGGCATATCCCGGAGGCAACCACCAGATGGGTGTGCCGGGTACGCCGGGCGAACAGCGAGGCGATGACCACGGCTCCCCAAGTGGCAATGACGAGCGTCCCGGCCAGGACCGTGAGCTTGCCCGAGGAATGCAGGGCCATCGCGGCTGCAGCGCCCAGGAACGCGGCCCCGCTCACGATGCAGAAGAGCCCGTAGACGAGCTTCCACGCCCAGCCCCCGGACTGCCTCAGGCGGTGTATGGCGATCGCCGATGCCGCCGCGGCGGGAACGAGGGCTGGCAGGAGGTACCGGACCTTTTTTTCCGGAATCACGGAGAGCAGGACAAGGGTGATGATGAACCAGAGCACGAAGAGCTTCTCTTCCTTCTTCCAGTCCTTTTCCGCAAAGAGCGCCACGATCGCGTAGAGGAGGAAGAACAGCCACAGGCCGGACACCCAGTGCAGGTTCTTGAGGTAGTACCACGGCGCCTCCACGTGGTAGGAAAACCAGTTCGAGCTTTCCTTGGCCGCAACTGCCACGGCGTCGTGCGGCGCGTTGAGGTACACGTAGAGGGGCCAGGAGGCCGAGAGGAGAGCGGCGATGCCGATAGCGCAGAGCAGCCCCAACGCATTCGCCCTCAAATCCGATGTTCCTATCGTGAGACAGTATGTCGCCAGGAAGGGGATGAACGGGGCCCAGAGCGCCACCGGCCCCTTGCTCAGAAACGAGACCGCCATGAGCAGCGTGAAGATGAGAAGGTACCTGCCCCTGTTATTGCCCCGGGCAAAAACTTCGGCCATGGCCCACACGGCGCCCGCCATGGCTGCGTGGGCGTAGATGTCCCAGAAGTTCCGCCTCACCGACCAGAGAAACAGCTGCGTGGTTATGAGCACGAGCACGGCGGTGAGGGCGAGCCCGCTGTTGCCCGTGATTCTCCTGACCAGCAGGAAGGTGAACAGGGCGAGCAGCGCACCGGCCATGCCGGCCGGTATCCGGTTGACATCGAGCCTTGCGTCGGTACCGGAGAGCCTCATGAAGGCGGCCGTGATCCAGGTGGGCAGGGGGGGCTTCGCGATGCGGAGCTCCCCGTTCATCGTGGGCAGCAGCCAGGACCCGTCCTGGAGGATCTCCCGGGCCGTGACATAGTTCCTTGCCTCCATGTTGTTGACGGAAGGAAGATCGCTGTTTACGAAAACGCATATGATTACTGCGGCCAGGACGAGAAGTGGTATAGATTTCCGTGCATTCATTCCTTGCTGTGCTCCCCAGGCGGTTTCGAATCCCGGACGGATCACCCCGGATCCTCTCCACGGTGCCCAACCGATGGCTCCGGTTGCCCTCCTGCTCCCGGTTTTATACGAACAGGGACTCTTGTCCAGCCGTTTTTAGGCGAACCCTGGCCTGCGGTTGCCTTCCCGTCAGACAATCCTTCTTCCGGCTCGCCGCTGAAGCCCCTTTCATGCCTTGCATCCTTTATAAGCCGATCACTTGTGGTAGGGCTCGTGGTTCAGAATCGTGAAGGCCCGGTAGACCTGCTCGAAGAGCATCACCCTCGCGAGCTGGTGATTGAAGGTCATGGGGGAAAGAGAGATCCTGTTGGACACCTGCTTCTCGAGCTCCTCATCGAACCCCTCGGGCCCGCCCACGTAGAAGAAGAGATGCCTGGCCGAGCTGTTCATCGCCTCTCCCAGGAAGGATGCCAGCCCCTCCGACGTAAGGCTCCGGCCGTCCGGGCTCAGCAGGACGTGAATGCCCTCGCGCTGCTGCAGTTTAAGCTTCCTGGCCTCGATGATCTCGACGGGAACATACCTCGATATCCGCTTCCGGTAGTTATCCACCAGCTCCGCCACCGGGCCGCGATCGGTCTTCCCGGCCAGGCAGAAGACCAGCTTCACCCTCTGATCCTCTTGGCGTCGAACCACATACCCTCGATGTCGTAGTAGGCCCGTACGTCTTCCTGCAGGATATGGATGACCACCTCCACGTAGTCGAGCAGGACCCACCGGCCCCTGTCGAGGCCCTCGGTTCCGAGCGGGTCGCCCAGGGTCTCGATCAGGTGACGGGCGATGGACCGGATCTGGCGGTCAGACATGCCTGTGCTCACGATGATGTGGTCGGTGAACGAGCACACGCCGCTGACGTCGAGCACCACGATATCGGTCGCCTTCTTCTCCTCCAGGGCCTCGACCGCTCTGCTCCAGAGTGGCTTCATCTATCCGTATATCCTTTCTCTCCTGACATACTCCTCCACTTCCCGGGGCACCAGGTAGGCAATGGACCTCCCCTTCCGGCAGAGATCACGTATTTTAGACGAAGAGATCTCCAGGGGGGTTACATCCACGAACACGATCCTGTTGCCCCGCTCGTTAATGTATCCTTCCGGTATCTTTTCGAAGCGCCCGGCCTCTTCCCCCAGCACGGCCTCGAGCTCAAGCGTCGGGCTGCCGGGGCGCGACATGACCGCGAAGTGCGCGAGGTCGAAGAGCCTCTTCGCCTCGTACCAGGTCATGATCTCGTTGAAGGCGTCTCGTCCCAGGATAAAGACCGGT
>JBASVF010000413.1:0-14033 GCA_049275795.1 Desulfomonilia bacterium | reverse complement strand
ACATCGTTCTCGATCTGCCTGAGGGAGATGCTGACGAACTTCATCTCCTCGTTCGGGGACGGGACGACGCTCTCGAGGTCGAGCCTGATGCGCACCAGGCCCGGAGACTTCACGACGATGTCATAGTACAGGGAATACGAGTCGTACTCCCTGGGCGCCGGGTGCAGCACGAAGGTTTGCTCGAGCGATACGAGCTCCTGGGCAAGGGCAGGCAGGCAGAACCCCGCCGCTGTCAGGACGGCGATCCCTGCCGCGATTATGCTCTTTATCTTCATACATCCTCCTTGATACCGGCAATGCCGCCTTCTCACCACGGGCCGCCCCTCCACGGGCAGAACGTACAAGCCACGCCCGGGCATGCACGGCAATGCCAGGCAGGCCTAGATATTTGAATAACGTCTGACAGCAGTATGCCAAGGGAGGCCGCCCGATGCCCGGAGCATTGCAAGGCCGTGCATGCCCGGGTTTGGAGCCGGCGGCGGAGAGCCCGGGCGGAATGCCGCCTCGATGCTTCCAGCCAGCATCTCCCCGCTGCGTTTCAGGGAGGCTATTTTCCCTTGACAGGGCAGTCGGTTGGATGGTCTTGAAACATCAGTACAAACCTGAAAGGAGAGCCGGCAGCCATGGAACGGGCCCGCTATGAAAGGCTGAACCGCTTTTTCTCCCCCCGAGGCGTTGCGGTGATCGGGGCAACGGACAAGAACCTGTGGTTTCGCAACCTGCTCTACTACGGGAAACTCTGCGGCGCCGACAAGCGCTTCATTCCGGTCAACCCACGGGCCGCTGAGGTGTGCGGCGTCAGGACCCTGCCTTCCATCGACGCCCTGCCCGAGGGCAAGGCGGACTTCGCCGTGGTTATGGTGCGGAGCGATCTCGTGCCCGGCTCGGTGGACAAGCTCGTCCGCAAGGGCATCAAGAACATCCTGCTCATCTCCTCGGGCTATGCCGAGACTGGGGCCGATGGCCGGGCAAAGCAGGAGGAACTCGGCCGCTTCTGCCGGGAGAACGACGTCCTGCTCCTGGGCCCCAACTGCCTAGGCTTCATGAACTTCTCCGAGGGCGTAAACGTATTCACGGGCGGGTCGGTGGACGGCAAACCCCGCCCCGGGCCCATCGGCCTGGTAGGCCAGAGCGGAGCCACCAGCGAGACGATTGCCAGCAAGCTCTTCCTGAAGGGGCTGGGCATCTCACTGTACGTCACCACGGGCAACGAGGCCCTCATCACGGCCGAAGACTGCATGGACTACCTTGTCCACGACGGCCGAACCCGGATCATCACCGCCTTCATGGAAGGCTTTCGCGATCCCGGCCGCATGGCCGAGATCGCCCGCGAGGCGGCAAGCAGGCGGATACCCATCATCATGCTGAAGGTGGGCCGATCCGAGCGCGGGATCCTGGCGGCCAGGTCCCACACCGGGGCCATGGCCGGCAACGATGCGGCCATGGACGGGTTCTTCCGTCAGCACGGGATCATTCGCACGGAGAGCATCGAAGAGCTGGTCGAGACCGCGGCCGTGTTCTCCCTGTGCCCCCTGCCCAGCGGGTCCAGGCTCGGCATCTGTACCCTTTCGGGAGGTCTGTGCGGCCTGTACGCCGACCAGTGCGGCAGCCTGGGCATCGAGGTCCCACCGCTGACCGAGCCCACGAAAGCTGCACTGAGATCCCTGCTGCCCGACTTCGCCCAGCCCGACAACCCCCTGGACGTCACCGGCTCCGGCTTCATGCAGGGCATGGAAGGAATTCTCAAGACACTACTCGCTGACGAGAACCTCGACATGGTCGCCGCCCTCTCTTTCGTGCCCTCGGGCGATGACGATGTCTTAAGGATCGCGTTCAACGAGACCTTCTTTCCCCTGGCCAGGAAGTCTCGAAAGCCCGTGTTCGCGCTCACCTTCCGCGAGATGACCCCCTTCGGCAGGAGCTACTACCGTCAAAACGGCATCTACCCCATCGAGCACCCGCTGGACTCGTTCAAGGCCATCTCGCACCTCGCTCGCTACGCCCGGTTCATCAGGGAGATCTCGGGTGGGGCCGGCTGAAAGGGACCTGCGCCTGCCCGGGCCCCTTATCCTGGTCCTGCTGGGCGCCCTTAATAATCTTCCCAGCCAGTCCCGCCGACTGGCGAAGGGAAAACCCCGGAAGCCTGCTTCCTCAACCGGGCGCACCCGGTGTTCTCGAGCCTGGATGCCTTGGAGGACCGTCCCGTCTTTCCTTTGCCTCCGCCCGGGCCCTGAGAACCCCACCGGACTCGGCAAAGCCTGAAAACCGTTTCTCCGGAGCCCCGGGCCCGCCTGTCCACAGCCATTGTCCACCATGCCGGACACATTCCGCTGTACCGGACAGTTCCCGGCCGGGATCTTTCGTACAGTATATTGTTTTCACTTGTCTTATGCCGCAGGCACAAGGGTTGCAACCCTGTGTGGAATCCCCTTGGCAGGCATCGTGGGACCCGCCGGGAGCATCCGGTCTGCGAACCCGGCGGAAAGGACGGGCCTGGGCAGGGCTTTTTCGGTGGAATGAGGTTCGGCTTCGTGCCCGGCAGTGAAATTCTCGAGCCGCCCCGCCCGCGGGAAGGCCTCGAGGGGAAATATCATTATTTCTTCAAAGGAGAGTGCATCGCATGTTCAAATCCTATGACGACGCCTACCGGCGTTCGCTGGAAGACAGGGAAGGTTTCTGGAGCATCGCCGCCGGTGCCATCCACTGGGACCGAAAGTGGGACAAGGTGCTGGACGATTCGAGAGCGCCCTTTTACCGGTGGTTCACGGGCGGAAGACTCAACACCTGCTACAACGCGGTCGATCTCCACGTGGAGAACGGCAGGAAAGACCAGCCCGCGATCATCTACGACAGCCCGGTCACGGGCGTGATCAGCACGATCACGTACGGAGAGCTCCAGTCGCGGGTGGCGGCCTTTGCCGGCGCGCTCGTGAACCTGGGCATCGTCAAGGGCGACCGGGTGGTCATCTACATGCCCATGATCCCGGAGGCGGCCGTGGCCATGCTCGCATGCGCACGCATCGGGGCCGTGCACTCCCTGGTCTTCGGCGGGTTCGCCTCGAACGAGCTCGCGGTGCGGATCGAGGACGCAAAACCCAGGATCGTCCTGAGCGCCTCCTGCGGCATCGAGCCCAAGGGCGCCATCCCCTACAAGCCCCTTCTCGACAGGGCGATCGAGCTCTCGGCACACAAGCCCGAGAATTGCGTCATCTACCAGCGGCCCCAGGTCAAGGCCGAGCTCGTACCGGGACGGGACCTCGACTGGGACGAGGCGCTCTCCGGGGCAAAACCAGCAGGCTGCGTGAGCCTGGAGGCAACCGATCCGCTCTACATCCTCTACACCTCGGGCACCACCGGGGTGCCCAAGGGCGTGGTCCGCGACAACGGCGGGCATGCGGTCGCTCTGAAGTGGTCCATGAAGCACATCTACGGCATGGAGCCCGGCCAAGTCTTCTGGGCGGCCTCCGACGTGGGCTGGGTCGTGGGCCATTCCTACATCGTGTATGGCCCCCTGCTCTCGGGGTGCACTACGATCATGTACGAGGGCAAACCCGTGGGCACCCCTGATCCGGGCGCGTTCTGGCGGGTTGTCTCCCAGCACGGGGTGCGGGCCCTGTTCACCGCGCCCACCGCGCTGCGGGCGATCAAGAAGGAGGACCCCGAGGGCAGGTTCCTCAAGCCTTACGACATCTCGTGCATGAAGTACCTGTTCCTGGCGGGTGAGCGCCTCGACCCGGACACCTACCACTGGGCGAGCGACCTGCTCGGGGTGCCGGTGGTGGACCACTGGTGGCAGACCGAGACGGGCTGGGCGATTGCGGCCAACTGCATGGGCATCGAGGAGCTGCCCATCAAGCCGGGCTCGCCCACCAAGCCGGTGCCGGGCTACGATGTCCGGATCCTGGACGACAGCGGCCGTGAGCAGCCGAACGGCGTCGAGGGCGTGATCGGCATCAGGCTCCCCCTGCCCCCCGGCTGCCTGCCGACCCTGTGGCAGAAGGACAACGCCTATGTGAGCTCCTACTTGAGCGACTACCCCGGATACTACGCCACGGGCGACGGCGGGTACAAGGACGAGGACGGCTACCTCTTCATCATGGGCAGGGTGGATGACATCATCAACGTTGCCGGCCACCGGCTCTCCACCGGGGGCATGGAAGAAGTGGTGGCCCAGCACCCGGACGTGGCCGAGTGTGCGGTGATCGGCGTTGAGGACCAGCTCAAGGGCCAGGTGCCGGTGGGATTCGTGGTGCTCAAGGCAGGCTCGAACAAGGGCGCCGACGAAATCCAGAAAGAGGTGGTTGCCATGGTCAGGTCCCAGATCGGGGCACTGGCCTGCCTGAAGGACGTTGCCGTGGTAAGGAGACTGCCCAAGACCAGGAGCGGCAAGATCCTGCGCGGCACTATGCGCAGCATAGCGGACGGCAGGACCTTCAAGACCCCGTCCACCATCGAGGACCCGGCGGCACTGGGCGAGATCGAGGCTGCACTCAAGGGCATCGGCTATCCCAGGGGACAGCAGGGAGACCCCAAGACAGCCGGGAAATAGTACACCCGGACTCCACGGGCGGAAGGAGCGTCCCCCGCACCGGGTGAGCTTTCGCCGGTGCGGGGGCGTTTGATCAAAAGGTCTGGCTGCGCGCTTTTAAGACAGCTCATCCCGCAGCGGAGCCATGACGATAGGATGAGGATATGAAACCCGGCAGAAAACCCTCTCCAAGCCCGCAGAGATCCCGCCGCGCCGGCGGCTGCCCGGAGCCGTCCGCCGGCGGCCTCTCCACCGTCCACGGGTACGACCTTCCGTCCTTGACGATCCGGTTTCTCCTGGCAGCGATGTTCGGCGTGTTCATCGACATCGTGCTCGCATGCCTTGCAGGGATCGTGCTCCTCATGGGCTACCGGCCCGGTCTGGGCTGGCTTGCTCCCACGCTGTTAGCCGTACCGGTCGTGTGGGGGGTGCTCGGGATCTTCTATTTCGACGAGATGCTCGATCTCGGGCGCGAGATCGTCGAACGGTTCTTCCTGTTCTGGCGTTGAGTCGGACGCAGAGACCCCGCAAGAGGGCCTCCGTGCCCGGGAAACCCTCCGATCCCCGTCTCTTCCCATGGGCTTAGCCCCGATCCACGGCACGGGCCCTTGAGGTCGGCCCGGCTCCCGGTCCTCAAACCAAAGGTTTTGAAGGGAATGCAGATCTTCTCTTCCGGCGTGCGAGAAGCCGGCCGGGCGCTCCTCGAGCGGCCTCAGGCGGGAGAGCCGGATGAGCTCTCGCCGGTCCCGCCCGCGGGGGTGAGGAGGATCGTGCTCCCGCAGCCCGAGCAGATGAGCTTTCTGCCGCTGAAAACCGGGGAGAGCTCGTAGTCATGCCCGCAGCAAGCGCAAGTGATCTTCTGCCACCTTCCCGGGGTGAAGCGCTCGGCCTGCGGGGCCCTCGGGCGACCCGCCTCCGGCTGCGCGCCTCCTGCACCGGCCCGGGAGCAATCTGCCATGGCCGACGAGGCGGTCAGCACCTCGACCGCCACCCCGCCCTCGGGCTTCAGGACGGCGTGCCTGCGCCCGCAACGTGGGCAGGTGATCCGGTTTCGTGGGTACTCGGGCGGTATCTTGATCCTGAGCCCGCAGCCGCAGGTGATGAAGGCAAAGCCGTGCATGGCCCGGATGATGTCCCCGGCCCTCCTAGCAGGCTCGGCTATGGAGGCCTGAGCAAGGGCAGTCTCGCGCGAGGCCGGCCGGATATCCACCCTTGCCCCCTGCCCGGCGATATCGGATGCAGGGACGAGCGAGCGCCTGCGCCCGGTTACCTGGACATAGGCCTTGAGGTAATCACTGTACCCGGCACCGTGGCTCATGGCCCTCAAGATCCGGATGCGCTCGCTCAAGGGGGGATGGGTTGCAAAAGCGCCGCCGATTGCATGCTGCCGGTACGGATCCACGATGTAGAAAGGCGCACTCGCCGAGGAGGCGGTCGAGACGCTCAAGGGGCTCTTCCCGATCTTCTCCAGGGCCGAGGCCAGCCCCTCCGGGTAGCGGGTGAGCCGCGCGCTCGTGGCATCGGCCAGGAACTCGCGCTTTCGCGAGATGGTGAAGTAGAGCACGCGCGCAAGGATCGGCCCGATGACGGCAAGCACCAGGGCCACGAGCAGAAGCGGGCCGGCAGCCTTTCCCGCGCTCCGGCGCGGGCGTGACGAGAGGCGCGCGGTGGACGAGAAGCGCATCGATCGGAGGAACACGTCGGAGAGCAGGAGGATGGAGCCCAGCATGGTGGCCGCGACCGTCAGGTACAGCACGTCGCGGTTCATGATATGGCCGATCTCGTGGGCCACGACCCCCTGGAGCTCGTCCCTGCCGCACAGGGCAAGCAGGCCCGCGGTCACGCAGATGCAGCTCTTCTCCGGAGACCTGCCCACGGCAAAGGCGTTCGGCGAAGGGTCGTCTGACACGAAGACCCTGGGCATTGCCGGCAGGGAGCCCGCGATGACCATCTCCTCAACCACATTGATGAGCTGGGAGTATGTCTCGCGGGTAACCTCGCGAGCGCCGGAAAGGCCGAGCAGAACATCATCCGCCCCGTACAGGGCGACCAAGAGCAGAACGGCCCAAATCGCCCCTGCCGCTGCTGCGCTGACGAGCGCCGCGCCGGGGTGGTATTGATCGGCCAGAGCCATGCCGATCATGGCCCCGGTCGATACGAGGAACAGACCCATCAAGGCGACGAGCAGGACGGTCTTGCGCCGGTTGGCTGCAATGACTGACCAGAACATCGGGTCTTTTAGCTGAAGCTCACCCTGGGCACGGTGCGCTCGCTCTCCTCATTGAGCTCAAAGAACTCTCCCTTGCGAAAACCGAACATCCCGGCCACGATGTTCGAGGGGAACATCTCGACCTTGTTGTTCATGAACAGGACCTGGTCGTTGTAGGCCTGCCTGGCGAACGCGATCCGGTTTTCCGTGGAGGTGAGCTCCTCCTGGAGTGCCAGGAAGTTCTGGTTCGCCTTGAGGTCGGGGTAGCTCTCCACCACCGCCAGGAGCCGGCCGAGCGCCCCGCTCAAGGCCGCCTCGGCCCGGGAGATCTCCGGGAGCGATCTCGCCCCCTGCGCCCTGGCCCTGGCCTCGGTGACCGCCTCCAGGGTCTGCCGCTCGTGGGTCGTGTAGCCCTGCACGGTCTGGACCAGGTTCGGAATCAGGTCGTGCCTGCGCTTGAGCTGGACATCGATCTGCGACCAGGCGTTTCTGATCTGGTTCCTCAGGCTCACCAGAACATTGTAGGTGATTACCAGGTAGACAATGGCCGCCGCGACGATCATTGCCAGAACAATGAACACTACCGTCCCTGCAGACACGATGGTTCCTCCTTTTCCTTCGATCTTTGTTCCCAATCGAAAAACACCTCGTCCAGGAGCCTCACCAGGCCGCCCGACCGCAACCGGGGATCACCGGGCACGCACGCGGCCTCGAGGATCTCCCGCAGCTCTCCTGCATCGAACCACAGTCCGTGCCCGGGGCAGGAGTCGAGCAGCACCCCGCCGCCCTCCAGGTGCACCTTGTCCATACCCTTGCTGCAGATCGGGCACCTTCTCTTCTTTTCTTTCCGATGAACATGATCGGCTGCGATCGCGAGGAAGCCGTCTCTCTCCTCCCTCTCGAGCAGGGCCCTGAGCTCGCCCGAATCGAGCCAGATGCCCCTGCACCCGGGGCAATAGTCGATCTCGATGCGGTCGAACTCCAGGGTGACGAGAACCGACCTGCATTCAGGACACTTCATGCTCCTCCCTCCAGCGGTGATGCCCGGGCCCGATCGCCCGCTCAGAGCCCGGCGGCCTCGCGAAAACTCTCACGAAAGCTCAGCGCATGCCTCAGGTGATCCCATGCGTACTCACGGCTCGTGGGATCGCCTCTCCGGACATAGCGCAGGGCGTGCTCCACGGATGCCTGCAGGTTCATGAGCCCGAGCGACTTGATATCCCGGGGAACGAGCAGGGAGATATCGGGCAGTTCCAGGGCGCCCCATGCGAGCCTGAGCTCCTCGACGGCCTTCATGCGATCCTTGAGAACGGGAAGGAAGGGCTTCATCTGGCCGGGCTCGAGCTCGGCCCCCTCGAGGGTCTCACGCTCGGTGATCTCTGTCAGCAGGGATCTTTGGGCATCGAGCAGGGCGTCCTCCTTCCGGGTGAGCCCGGAAACCCGCGCCCGGTAGTCCTCCATGGCCTCGTTCCTGGCCTCGATCTGCTCCCTGGTGAGGTCGCGGGCCTCGATCGATACGACCTCGTAGACGTCGACAGGGTCACGGTCCTCGGCGAACACGAGCATGCCGCCCTGGATGCGGTAACCCCCGGTGAGGATGGTTTCTCCCCCGGGGAGGGTGACGAGATAGTCGGCCAGCGCCGGCGGTGCGGGAGCAAAGGTCGTGATGAGGCTAAAGAAAGCTACTGCCGCAGCTGTATGCCGAGCTCCGATCCGAGGGATTGTACGACCTTTTCCTGCCATTTGTTGATGATGGAGTCTTCCAGCGTCCTCGTCTCGGACTGATAGGTGAGCCTTATGGTGATGCCCTTCTTGCCCCGGGGGAGCTTCTCCCCTGTGTAGAGGTCGACGGCCGTCACCTTCCGGAGGTCCCTGATCTTCAGTCCTTCGATCACTGCCACGATGTCCGCGTAGGCAACCGCCTCGTCGGCCACCAGGGAAAGATCCCTGCGGGTCATGGGGAACTTCGGGATCTCTTCGAGCCCCTTCCAGCTCTTCTTCAGGAGCGCCTCAACGTCCATCTCCAGGGCGAAGATCTCCTCGCCGATGTCGAGCATGGCAAGGATCCCGGGATGAAGCGCTCCCATGTGTCCCGCGACCCGGTCCCCGTACAGGATGTCAGCCTGGTGGCCGTCCCGGTAGAAGGGATGGTTCGAGGGCCTGGCAGTGATTCCCGGCAGGAGCGCCTCTGCGAGGCCCTTGATATCGTAGAAGTCTACTTCCTGGGGCTTCTGGGACCAGTGGGACTCGCCCCGCAGGCCGGTGATTGCGGCTCCCAGCCTGGTGCGTTCCTCGGGCAGTCTGCCTTTCCCGGTCGGGTTGAAGCAGGTGCCGATCTCGAAGATGCTCAAGTCCCTGGTCTGGAGGCTCTTGTTCCGGGCAATGGCTATGGCGAGCCCCGGGATGATCGAGGGCCGCATGATCCTCATCTCGTCGGAGATGGGATTGAGGAGCTCAAGCACGTCCCGGCCGAAGAACTCTGCCCATCTGGGAGGGATGAACGAGTAGGTGATGACCTCGGCGTAGCCCATGGCGCACAGGGTGGTGCGCAGCGTATCGTAGCCCTGACGCGAGGAGGACGATTCGATGGGTTTGAAGGTAGGAAGCTCCGGGTCAACCCGGTCCATACCGTAGATACGGATGAACTCCTCCACCAGGTCGATCTCGCGCGTCACGTCGTGGCGCAGGGCCGGCACCTCTACCGCCCAGCCTACTTCGGACTTCGAGACGCCGAAACCCAGGCCCGTGAGGATGGCCTCGACATCCCCATCCTCGATGGACCCGATGCCCAGCACCCGTTCCATGAAGCTCTTGCGGAGCGTTATCCGCCTGGGCCCGGCATCGAGGTAATTCACATCGATCACGCCCTTGAGCACCCGGGCGCCGGCAAGCTCCTGCATGAGATAGGCGGCACGGTTTGCCACCTCGGCCTGCACGGCCGGGTCGATCCCCCGCTCGAAGCGGTAGGACGCCTCGGTGGAGAGGCCGAGAGACTTGGAGGTCCTGCGGATGCTCACCGGGTCGAAGTAGGCGCTCTCCAGGACGATCTCGGTGGTGCTCTCGAGGATCCCGGAGTTTTCCCCGCCCATGACGCCGGCGAGCGCGACCGGCTTCTCCTTGTCGCAGATGAGCAGGTCGTCGGCGCTCAGCCGCCGCTCGATCGAGTCCAGGGTGATGAAGGTCTCGCCCTCGCGGGCCTTGCGCACCACGATCCCCTTGCCCGCAATCAGGCTGTAGTCGAAGGCGTGCAGGGGCTGTCCGTACTCGAGCATCACGTAGTTGGTCACATCCACCGCGTTGCTGATGGCCCGGACACCGGCCTGGAAGAGCCTGCGGCGCATGAGAAATGGGCTCTTGCCCGTCTTGACGCCCTCGAGCACCCGGGCCGCGTAGCGCGGGCAGGCGTCCCGGTCCACGATCTCCACGCTCAAACGATCGCGGGCAGGGGTATCGGCCTCCACGAGGGTGTACTGCGGGTACTTGAACTTTGTGCCGAAGACCGCGGCCAGCTCTCGGGCGATGCCGATGACCGAGAGGCAGTCTCCGCGGTTGGGGGTGACGTTGATCTCGAAGACCCAGTCTTCCAGGTCCAGGGCATCCACCAGCACGTCCCCGGGCTTGGTGTCCTTCTCGATCTCCATGATTCCCGTATGGTCGTCGGTGAGGCCCAGCTCGCGCTCGGATACGAGCACCCCGTGAGACTCCACGCCCCGGATCCTTGCCTTCTTGACCTTCATGCCCAGGCCCAGGTCGGCCCCTACGGGCGCAAAGGCGCTGAGCATGCCTGGGCGGCAGTTGGGCGCGCCGCACACCACCTTAAGCGTCTCGGTGCCGGTATCGACCGTGCAGACCGTGAGCCGGTCCGCATCGGGATGGGGATTGACTTCGACGAGCCTGGCGCAGATGACCTCGCGGGGAACGATCTCGTGGACGATGCCCTCCACCTCGGTGCCGCTCATGGTCAGGGCCTCGGCGGCCTTCATGGGGTCGGGCCTTGCCTCGAGGTACTCGCAGATCCACTTGTATCCGAGCTTCATGGCTTTCCTTCTCTATGCATCAGGCGAACTGGCTCAGGAACCGAAGGTCGTTCTCGTAGAACATCCGGATGTCGCCGATGCCGTACTTGAGCATGGCGATGCGCTCGATGCCCAGTCCGAAGGCAAAGCCCGTGACTTTTTCCGGATCGATGCCCACGTACCGGTAGACCTCCGGGTCGACCATGCCGCTGCCCAGGATCTCCATCCACCCCGAGTTCTTGCACACCCGGCAGCCCTTGCCCTTGCACATGATGCAGCCGATGTCCACCTCGGCCGAAGGCTCGGTGAACGAGAAGAACGAGGGCCTGAACCTCAGCGGCACGTCCGGGCCGAAGAGCCGGTGGATAAATTCGTAGAGCACGCCCTTGAGATGGGCGAAGGTGATGCCCTCCTCCACCCAGAGCCCCTCGATCTGGTGGAACATGGGGGTGTGGCTCACGTCGGAGTCGCAGCGGTAGACCTTGCCCGGTGCGATGATGCGCACGGGCAGGCCGCTCTGTTCCATCACCCGGATCTGCACCGGCGAGGTGTGCGTGCGCAACAGGATGCCCTTGTCGAAGTAGAAGGTATCCTGCATGTCGCGGGCCGGATGGTGCTCGGGGATGTTCAGCGCCTGGAAGTTGTGGTAGTCGTCCTCGACCTCGGGACCTGAGGCGACCGTGAAGCCCAGGCCCAGGAAGATGTCCTCGAGCTCGCGGATGACGGTGTTGATGATGTGCACCCCTGCCCTGCGCGGCGTCCTGCCCGGCAGGGTCACGTCGATGCCGCCCGCGGCGGAGGCGCGCTTGAGCTCTTCTAGCCGCTCGGCGAGAGCCTGCTCCATGTATGCCTTGAGCTGGTTGGAAAGGGAGCCGATGCGGGGACGCTCTTCCGGGCTCAATGAACCCATCTGGCGGAGGATGGCGGTGAGTGCACCCTTCCTCCCCAGGTACTTCACCCGCATGGGCTCGATGTCTTCAGCAGCGGATGCGTTCTTGAGCTCGTCGCTGAACGCCTGCCTTAGGTCTTCGAGCTGCTTTTCCATTATGCTATGACTGGGAAACGTTTTCGACGATGTAGGAGAACCCCTTGGGGTCGGTCACCGCGATATCGGCGAGCACCTTTCGGTCGAGCGCCACACCCTTGGCGTCGAGCGCATGGATGAACCGGGAGTAGCTGACGCCCCGCTCCCTCACGGCCGCGTTGATCCGCGCGATCCACAGCCTCCTGAACTCGCGCTTGCGGAGGCGCCTGTGGGTGTATGCGAAGGCCAGACCCCGATCCAGAGTTTCCTTTGCCGCCCTGAGCAGATTGTTCCTGCCGCCCACGTATCCCTTCGTGAGCCGGTGGAGCTTTCTCTTCTTTCTAATTCCGATAATGCCTCGTTTCACTCGCATGGGTCTTCAACCTCGACTTATAGATAGGGCAGCATGCGCCGGACGCTGCCGATGTTCGCGGAATCCACGAGCGTGCCCTTTCTCAGGTTCCGCTTGCGCTTGGGGCTCTTCGAAGCAAGCAGATGGCTCGCGTATGCCTTGTTCCTCTTGATCTTTCCGCCGCCGGTGAGCGTAAAGCGCTTGGCTGCGCTCCTGTTTGTCTTGATCTTCATCCTTCTTTTAGCTCCTCTTCTTACTTCGGAGCGAGCATCATGACCATGGTACGGCCTTCAGTCCTGGGCTCACTCTCGACTACAGACATATCCTCGACCTCTGACCGGACACGCTGGAGCATCTCCATCCCCTTGTCCATGTGGATGATCTCCCTTCCCCGGAAGCGTATCACGACCTTGACCTTGTTCTTGTCCGCCAGGAACCGCTTGATGTGCTTGAGCTTGAACTGGTAGTCGTGCTCGTCGGTCTTGGGCCGGAACTTGATCTCCTTGATCACGATGACGGTCTGCTTCTTCCTCGCAGCATGCTCGCGCTTCGACTTCTCGTACTTGTACTTGCCGTACTCCATGATGCGGCAGACAGGAGGGGTGGCCGTGGGCGAAACCTCAACGAGATCCATGCCATAGTCCTGCGCCCTGCTGATGGCTGCGGGCACGGTCATGATACCGAGCTGCTCACCCTCCGGCGAGATGACCCTGACGCTCTCGGCGGAGATCTGGTCATTGACCCTGATCTGGTCTTTGCCTTTCCCGGTTTTCTTGAAAAAGTCCTTAGCTATAACACCCTCCTTGGGAAAAATTACGCGCTTATGTACCCCAGAGACGAGCTGGTTGTCAATACGCTTTAAATCACGGGCTGTGCCTCGCGGATGAGCTGGACGAACTCGTCGAGGGACATGGTTCGCTGGTCGCCGCTGCGCTCGCGCACGGTGATGGTGCCTTCTTCCTTCTCGCGGTCACCCGCGATGAGCATGTAGGGGACCTTCTGCTGCCTGGCCTCCCTGATCTTGTAGCCGATCTTCTCGTTGCGCGTATCCAGCTCGACCCTGACATCGTTCGCCCGGAGCCTCCCCGCCACGTCGGCGGCATAGTCGACCTGGGCGTCCGTGATGTTCATGACCACGGCCTGAACGGGTGCAATCCACACCGGGAACGCACCGGCGAAGTGCTCGATGAGCACGCCGATGAACCGCTCGATGGAACCCAGGATGACCCGGTGGAGCATGACGGGCCGGTGCCGCTCGCCGTCGGAGCCGACGTAGTGCAGGTCGAAGCGCTCGGGCAGGTTGAAGTCGCACTGGATGGTGGCGCACTGCCATGACCTGCCGATGGCGTCCTTGATCTTCACGTCGATCTTGGGGCCGTAGAAGGCGCCGTCACCCTCGTTGATGTCGTAGGGCAGCCCCTTCTTGTCCAGCGCGTCTTTGAGCGCCTGGGTGGCCATCTCCCACATCTCTTCAGAGCCCATGGACTGCTCCGGCCGGGTGCTGATCTCCATGTCGTAGGAGAACCCGAAGATGGCCATGACCTCGGAGACCATGTCGATGATGGCGGTGATTTCGTCGATGAGCTGGTCAGGTCGGCAGAAGATGTGGGCGTCGTCCTGGGTGAACTGCCGGGTGCGCAGCAGCCCGTGGATCACGCCGGACTTCTCGTTGCGGGTGACGTTGCCGAGTTCGAAGAACCTCAGCGGCAGGTCCCGGTAGCTTCGCACCCTGGATTTGTAGATCAGGATGTGCGAGAGGCAGTTCATGGGCTTGATGCCGTAGAGCTGGCTGTCGAGCTCGGTGAAGTACATGTTGTCCTTGTAGTTGTCCATGTGCCCGGAGATCTCCCAGAGCCTGCCCCTGAGGATGCTCGGGCCGTAGACGATGTCGTAGCCTCTGCGGA
>JBASVF010000412.1:0-4527 GCA_049275795.1 Desulfomonilia bacterium | reverse complement strand
CGTCCTCGGCTGTGTGGATGTGCGGAGAGCTCGAGATGTACACGCTCAGCGCCTCGGCCTGCCCCTTGGCCGGATCCTGAACGGAGCTTGGTGTCGAAGAAGTGGATGCGCTCTTCATTTCACGCCCCTTTGCTCTTGGCACTTGCCGCCCTGCTGAGTGCCTTCAGATGTTTGACAAAATGAACGATGGGCCTGCCGGCCGGGCAGACATAGGTGCAGCTTCCACACTCCACGCAATCCAGCAGGTCGTTTTCCATGGCTTTCTGCCACATACCCTTTTCGCCGAGCTTGCTCAAGGTCGAGGGGATGAGCCCCATGGGGCAGGCCTCCACGCACCTCCCGCACGAGATGCACGCAGAGTACTCGGCGAGGTTGGTGTCTTCCTCCCTGAGAACCAGCACACCCGAGGTGCCTTTCATGATGGGGATGTCCTGGGTGAACTGCGCGATGCCCATCATGGGCCCGCCGAAGACGATCTTTGCCGCCCCGTTGAGTCCGCCGCAGAAGTCGATGACCTCGCGGAGCAGGGTCCCTACCCTCACCCGGATGTTCTTCGGCTGGGCGATCCCTCTGCCGGTCACCGAGGTGATGCGCTCGATGAGCGGGATGCCGGAGGAGCAGGCGTCCCAGACAGCCGCGCAGGTACCCGCGTTCTGGACGACCGCGCCCACGTCCATGGGCAGTCCGCCCGAGGGCACCTGCCGCCCGGTAAGGGCGTTGATCAGCTGTTTTTCAGCCCCCTGCGGATACTTGACCTTCAGGGCTTCGACCTGGATCCCGGCCGGAGCCTTATCGCGCATGAGCTTGATGGCATCGGGCTTGTTCGACTCGATGCCGATGATCGCCTTCTCGAGGCCCAGGATCCTCATGATGACCCTGGTACCCTGGAGTATGCGCTCCGGATGCTCGAGCATGAGCCGGTGGTCGGAGGCAAGGTAGGGCTCGCACTCGGCCCCGTTGACGATGAAGGTATCGATGGGCTTATCCTTGGGAGGAGAGAGCTTCACGTGTGTGGGGAAGGTCGCGCCCCCCATGCCCACGATCCCGGCCGATTTGATGGCTGCCAGGAGGTCTTCCCTGCTCATGGAGAACGGGTCTCTCGCGAGCGGGAGCCCGTCGGCCCACTCGTCCTTGCCGTCCGCTTCGATCACGATGCAGGGGGCCATGAGCCCGGTGACCGGGTGGACTATCTTACCGATCTCTTTGACCGTTCCCGAGGTGGGTGCATGCACGGGAACCGACACGAACCCCAGGGGCTCGGAGAGGACCTGGCCCTTCTTCACCTCGTCCCCGGCCTTCACGATGGGCTTGGCCGGCGCTCCCAGGTGCTGCTGGACGAGCACATGAAACCTCGAGCTCAAGGGGAAGTCGACAATGGGGCTGTCCTTGACGAGCTGCTTTTCCTCGGGGGGATGAATGCCGCCCTTGAACGTCTTCATGAAAAGATCCTCTCTATGGCATCCGATGGGCACTTGCTTATGCACAGGCCGCAGTCGATGCACTTGCCTTCATTCACGAAATACGGCTCCTTGACCTTTCCGGTGATGGCCTCCGCCGGGCATACCTGCTCGCAGATACTGCACCCCTTGCATTTCTCGGAGATGATCCGTGCCTTGGCCGGAGCCCGCAAGGCCGTGATGACCCCGGTGGGGCACACACTCACGCACAGGCCGCATCTTTGGCACTTATCCTGGTTGATCAGGGCCGATTCGTTCTTGGAAACCGTGATCGCGTCGAAGGGGCACACATCCGCGCAGATCCCGCACTTGATGCACCCTACCTTGCACAGCGGCTTCATATCCTTGGCCGTATCCTTGGATATGCAGCCTACGCAGTAGTTTCCCGCCTTGGGGATGAGCTGGATGATGCGCCGTGGGCAGGCATCGACGCACTTGCCGCACCCGGTGCAGAGCTGCTCGATCACCCGGGGAAGCCCGTCTTCGCCCATGATGATGGCATCAAATGGACACGCTTCCTCGCAGGTTCCCAGGCCCAGGCAGCCATAGGTGCACCCCTTGGATCCGGCGGCTAGGATCTGGGCCGCCCGGCAGTCCCTGGGGCCCAGGTACTCGTAGCGGTTCGTTGTCTCTGCAGGTGCGCCCTTGCAGCGGATACAGGCAATGAGGGGGGAGCCGGTTCCGAGCTCCCTGCCCAACGCGCTGCATATGGCGGCCAGGCACTCCTCGTTGACCGCCGGACAGGCCATCTCCTGATCAGGGTTCTCGACCAGTTCATGCGCGAAGGCGGCACAGCCCGCATACCCGCAGGCACCGCAGTTTGCGCCCGGGAGCTGTTCGAGAACGGCCTTTTCCCGGGGATCCATCTTCACGGCAAAAGTGACCGCTGAGATCCCGAGAACCAGGGCGGCCACAAGACCGATTCCACCCATGAGCAAGATCGAGCTTATCATCTTATTTCACCAATCCTGAGAATCCCATGAATGCCAGGGAGAGTATGCCGGCGGTGATGAGAGCGATCGGAGTTCCCCGGAATGCCTCGGGAATGTTGTTGAGCTCGAAGTTCTCCCTCAAGCCGGAGAAGATCACCAGCGCCAGCCCAAACCCGAGGGCGGCTCCTACGGCAAAGATGCACGCGTCGAGAAGGTTGTAGCCGAGCTGGATGTTGAGGATGGCTACCCCCAGAACCGCGCAGTTCGTCGTGATCAGGGGCAGGTAGATGCCCAGGGCCTGGTACAGGGGTGGGCTGACCCGCTGAATGATCATTTCCACCAGCTGGACCAAGGAGGCGATCACCAGGATGAATGCTATGGTCTGGAGATACTCCAACTCAAAGGGAACGAGCAGGTAGAAGTTGATCAACCAGGTGACGAACGAGGCGAGAGCCATGACGAAGATGACCGCCATGCTCATCCCGACTGCCGTGTCGATGCTCTTCGATACGCCCATGAACGGGCATATCCCAAGGAAGCGCGCCAGGACGAAGTTGTTCACCAGTGCTGCACCCACGATCAGTAGTACATAGTACATGTGTCTGCCTCCTGAGTGTTCCGAGCCTGGATGAATTAATCAGAAACCCTGGAATATGTCAACACCTTCTTTGTTTTTGATTTTATAACTATATGTTTTTATTATCATTTAAATTATGCATGAATGAGGGCTCATTGTGGAGTTGATGTTAACTCCAGTAATTTGGTAATAATTTTCTTTCACCAACTGCTCGGCCTCAAAAAAGATCCTGGAAACACTTTCGTGCACACTGCCCGAATTCGAGTCGGTCTTACGGATCTGGCTGCGCCTAGTTTCCGGTCGAGCAGCGCCCGGGATTGCCAGCGCTTGCAATTCCCAAGGCTCGGTTAGAATCGATGAGCCTCTGGTGAAAGGGCGGCAACCCCTAGGGGGCCGCCGCCCTGAAAAAGCAGCAAGTAAAAAGGGACGGTGAATCTTCCTGCGGTCTAGTCCTCGTCATCCTGCAGAGGTGTTTGATCCGCGTCCTTGTCGATCTTCTGGATAGAGCGATACAGACCGCGGGCAAGGATCAGAGCGATAATGAAGAGGAGGATGAGCGATACGAAGACCACCACGATGCTCGACTTCTGCCATCTCTCGACCTTGTCCTGAATTTCGCGGACCTTCTGTTGGCTCAGGCTGTGGTACCGGTCGATGTCGACAACCATGCCGATCCAGCCGAAGCCCTCGGGCTTGCTGAACCCATCGCCATAGTAGGGAATCGTTGCATAGGTCCGGAAGATCCGGGTATCGTTGAGCGTGTAGGTGATCGACCCGGCCTTGCCCTCGGAGGCAAGCGCGTGGATCTTGGGGAGGTTCTCGTCCAGGAACCCCATGTTCAGGACGTTCATCCCGCCTACCCCGGTCTTGGAGAGCTCGTCGTAGTTCTCTTCGATCCATACCGGTGCGGGCACGCCGGACGCCTCGTAACCCCTGATCACGTAATCAGCCGGGTGGGAGATCACCTGCCCGTTGCGGAACACCATGAAGGCATAGTTCATGTCCTCGGCCCTGACCTCGGCAAATACCATCCCCGGTTCGGTGGGAATGAGGTGATCGGTGAACTCCGCGAGATGCACCACGTTGAGCGAAAGGGCCACCACGCCGGCAAAGCCCGTGGAGTCGAATACGGGAGCGGCCAGGCGCATCACGCCTTCGAACCGTTTCCCGGCCTCGAACTCTTCCCTGCTCACATCGGCCCCCTCCACGGGACCCATATAGAACTCGCCCGGCGCAAGCCCCTTGGCGCGGACAAAGAACTCCTCCTGTGCAAACGACTCGTTCCCCTCAAGGATCGAACCGTCGGAAGCCACCCTGATGACCCCGACCCCGTCCTTGTTCAAGAATTGGATCTCGTGATAGACGGGGACAGGGATCCTCACTACCCCCACCTGGGAAGACTGCACGACCCCCCTGGTATTCGACTTGAGGAAGGTGGCGTAAGAATTGACGTCACGCGGCAGGATCGAAGCTATCCGCATATCCTTCTCGACATCGGACAGGAACTGCGCGACCGCATCGGCCACTGCCTGCGTGCGCGCCCCTATGGACAGCTTCTGAC